>CAVODA010000025.1:0-11191 GCA_963694265.1 Dehalococcoidia bacterium | reverse complement strand
AAGTTATGGCCTACGTGTATACTCCGGTCACTGATACTAATTGGACTAGGAGTTGGCATGTTTGTGCGTATCTATACTGGCGATGATGGCCAGTCCCATTTGGAAGAGATGGCTGCCCCCGCAGAGGCGATTCACCGTATTCCCACCAAGCCCGGCGAAGACCTGGTGATCCGGACCTCCACCGTGAACAGCTTTAGTGACTGGCATAACCCAACCCGCCGACAGTATCTGTTTGTCCTAGACGGCCAAATGGAAGTCTCCGTGAAAGACGGCACCACCATGCTCTTCAACCCCGGCGATATGTTGTTGGCTGAAGACATGACCGGCCAAGGCCATGTTACCAAAGCCATAGACGGCACCTATACTTCGGTTTCAATGGGGATACCAGACTAGCCCCGTACTCTCGTCTACCTCTTGTCTAAATAGGCATCGCCACCCGTTTCACGCTTGACAGGGTTGGGCTGTTATCTATAATGGCGATTAAATAGCCCCGTTGTTATTGCTAATCAGACTGGGCCAAAATCGAAACTGGAAAGGCGAAATTAACGATGATTACAAAATTCGACAGCCTATTTGCCGGTCACGTAGACATGACCGACATTGGCTACGCCGGCACGGCGGTCAACGACAGGAAGTTTGATAACGAACACCTGATGACCGTTTACAGCAAAGCAGAGGCCATTGCCAAAGCCCTGGACGAGAACGGTTTTGACACCATGTGGATGGCGGAGCATCACTTTCAGCCAGAGGGCTACGAGTGCATCCCCAACCTGATTATGCTCAACGTCCATCTGTCCCACTTGACCAAGAACCTGAGGTTCGGCTGCGGTTTCAATATCGCCCCCATGTGGCACCCCCTCCGCCTGGCTGAGGACTTCGCTACTGCAGATATCTTGACCAAAGGCCGGGTGACCTTCGGCGTTGGACGCGGCTACCACACCCGTGAGGTTGAGACCTTTGGTTCCGACATCACCGACCAGGATGCCAACCGCGAGAAATTTGAAGAATCGGTGGACATCATCTTCAAGGCGTTTAACAACGAATCCTTCTCCCACCAAGGAAAGTACTACACCCTGCCTCCCGAGGTGCCCTATCGTGGCTACACGCTCAAGGAGCTGACTCTGGTGCCCCGCCCGGTCACTCTGCCGGTTGAGTGCTGGCAGCCCATCCAAGGTGGCACGCAGAGGGCGTTGGACTTCATGGTCAAGCACGGTATCAAGGGCGTTCTTGGCGGCGGCGTTGCTGAAGGCGGCGTCATGGACGACATCATGACCGGCTACCGAGACGCTTTGATCCGCGCCGGCAAGAAAGACGCCCAGCTGGGCGAGGGTCTGAGCGTTGGCTTCCACTTCCACATGGCTCCCACGGTGGAGCAGGCCATGCAAGAGGCCCAAGGCTTCTTCGAAGAGAACCTCAAAATGTTTGGTCCTCTGCGCTTGAGTCGAGGTATGACCGATGAGCAAATTGACATCATTGGTGATCCTCGTCGGGCACCTACCGGTGGACTGCCGACAATCCAGGAAGCCGTTAAGAAGCAGGCGTTCTTGGCCGGCCCACCGGACCGGATTATTGAGCAGCTCAAGGCTGTGGAAGAGGCTTATCCTGCGCTCGAGCGGATCGGTATGAGCCACCCCATGGGCACACCCCAGAGCGTGATTACGGACCAGATAGAATGGTTCGGTAAAGAGGTCATGCCCGCCTTCAAAGGGAAATAATTCGGGAAAAGCTTCTCAAGAAAAACCTCTAAAGAGAACTAAAAAAGCCGGTGGAGAAACTCTCCACCGGCTTTTTCTTGTCTGTTGTGGCTTTGGCTAGCCGCCGAACATCTTTTTCAGCCATCCAAACATGCCACCGCCGCCCTCGGCGATTCCCTTTAGGTTGAGAACGGTTTGGTCCATACCGGTGCGGACGACGCCAGCGCGAACCTGCTCGTAGTTGTCGCGCAGGCCAATCATCATTTCGTGGCTGAGTTCCCCCATTCGACTTCAACTTCATGGGTGACCTTGGAACCGGTGCCTTCAGGAGCTATGTTGAACCACCACTGAATCCTGCGAACCTGCTCCGGGAGGGCCGGGTTCACAACCCAGGAAAATGACTTTGGCGTGTCAAACGTAACCACAATTGAATCTGCGGTGAGGTCCATGGTGCTGCCATCGGCCATCACCACAGTCTCTTCAGCCATGATGTGGGTACCGAGGCCAACGGGGCCGGATGGCTTTTGAGTAACCGTATTTAGTTCGTTTCTTCCGGCTAACTCGGCGTGTCTGGCCGGATTGCTGACAATGTCATAAATCTTTTGTGGCGAAGCGTTGATACTAATCTGTGATGTGTAACTAAAATCTGCCATTTATTTCCCTTCTTAATCAACCTAGGTAATGCGCATCCAATTGCGGGCATCCCACTTGCGGCTAAGTTATATGTCAATATTCTTTATCAACTAATCCCATAGGGCGCACCTTTGGCTGTTTTTAAACCTAGCCGGAGAGCCCAGCGGCTCGAGGAGCGCTTGTCGCTGGTACAATCTTGGAATTCAGATTGATTCACCGATTTTGGAGAAAATGGAGGGGCGATGGCAATATTTGAACTGCGAACCTACACCCTTTATGTGGGTAAGATGGGTGAAGCCATCAAACACTATTCCGATTCTGGGTGGCCCGCATTACAGAAGGGAGGGTTCGACTCCAAACTAGTTGGTTATTTCACCAGCGATGTGGGTACCATCAACCAACTGGTCCACCTGTGGCGATTCGAGGACGACGCTGATCGCCGCGATTTCTGGTCCAGGTTATTTTCCGACGATGAGTTCATGGCGTTTGCCGGTAAGCTGCGGCCCCTGGTGATGACCCAAGAGGTAAAACTGATGCTGGAAGCCCCCTGGGGACCGCACCCGTAGTTTTAGCTTCGGACGTGGGCAAAACTGCGCCCTCGTTGACAGTGATTGAGCCCCAGATTACACTTCGAACAATCATGTACCTGGTACCTACGAAGCAAATTTGAGAGCAAATATGGTTTCTTCTGACGCTGTTGATTTAACTAATGCCATTGAGTTGATGTTTGAGACTGGCTGGACCGACGGTCTGCCAGTGGTACCGCCAACTGAAGGCCGAGTAAAGCAGTTCGTAGATTTCACTGGACGTGACGGCGACGAACTCATCGCCGAACTGCCTCCGCTGGGCGGGAAAGCGACTGTGGAACGCATTGCTGTTAACGCAGTGATGGCCGGTTGCCTGCCAGAGTATATGCCGGTGGTCATCACCGCTATCCAAGCCATGATGGACGACCGGTTCAACCTTCGCGGTGTGATGTGTTCAACGGGCATCCACACGCCGTTGGTTATTGTCAGCGGCCCACTGGCCAAAGAACTGGACGTCAACGGCGGTTACAACTGCTTTGGCGCCGGTTGGCGGGCCAACGCGACCATTGGACGCGCCGTGAAACTGGTGTTGGTCAACCTAGGTGGGGCGATTCCCGGCGAGACCAACAAAGCCACCTTTGGCCACCCTGGCGCATATACCTACTGCGTGGCCGAGGACCAGGAAATAAACCCCTGGGAGCCACTGCACACCGATGTTGGCCTGGACGCTTCAGATAGCGCTGTGACTGTTTTCCCTGCTGAAGCGCCCCACAACATCATGTATCACGACAATCAGCCACGAAACTTCCTGACAGTTCTGGCCGATACCATGTGCACCCTTGGCAACGTACAGATGTACGTCTCGGGAGATACCTTTGTCGTGATTGGCCCGGAGCACGCCCGCTTCCTCAGCGATGGTGGTTGGCGCAAGCAGGACATCCGCCAATTTCTATTTGAACACGCCAGAAAATCGGTGCGGGAGCTGCGGCGCGGCGGCCCGCCCCAGGGTGACGCTGACCGGGGGCACTTCTGGCCTCGATTTGTCGATGCCAATGACGAAGACCAAATGGTGCCGGTGGTACGCGCCGCCGACCGAATTCACATCATGGTGGCGGGAGGCCGCGGTGGCCCTCACTCCGTCTACCTTCCAGGCTGGGGATCGCGCCGCGTAACGCGCAAAATAGAGCAACCCTAAATTCTGATTGAAGATTAGTTTGCCAGGTAACACCCTTTCCAAGGAGAAATTATGGTTAGCGCACCAACAGCAGACATAAAGGCTAGGCTAAGTGAGTTGGGCTTGCTCTCACCAATCGACCCGAATGCCAATTCTCGGTGGAGCCCAGCCTCGCGTTTGGACTCTATCCACGGCAAGGTGGGCGGATTTCTAGGCAACCGCAAGGCCAATGCCAGCCTCTTGCTGCAAGGGGTTAAAGAATTGATGTACAAAGACTACGAGCTTAGGGATGGGATTGACGTCGACAAGTACGTGTATTCCCGGCCCGCCGCCGACGACATAATCGACGATCTGGTTACCAAGTGCGACTTTGTTGTCACCTGTATCGCGGATTGAGGCTCTTGCACCGCGTGCAGTGTGCACGATGCGATGGCCTTGGAGAACCGGGGCGTGCCAACTATAGTCATTTGTACTGAGCCGTTCTTAAATTCAGCCTACCGCCACGCCAAAGTGTTTGGACGCCAAGGGTTTCAGCCCCTGGGCATCCCACATCCCTTGGGTGGCATCAACGCGGAGGCTGTATCTCAGCGGTCGGAAGAATTGCATCTTCAGATCATTGAAGCCCTGACCACTGGCGAATAACGCTAAATATAATTAAACAACAGGCAAACAATAGACGGAGAGCAATTTTGCTCCCGATTAAACAGAGGAGATATCAATGGTTCGAGTAGGCGCAGGCGTCCGAGTTTACGAGCAGCTAGAGACGTGGGAGAAACTACCTGAGGGTTGGGTCCTAGGCCAAACGGCCATCGTGACCGACTCCCAAGACCGGGTCTATTTGTTCAATCGCGGCGATCATCCACTGATGGTCTTTGATCGTGACGGCAATTTCTTGAATTCCTGGGGCGAAGGCGATCTGCCCGACGCCCACGGCATGTTCATAGATGCCGATGACAACCTCTATATGCCGGTTAAAAACAGCCATGTTGTGTTGAAGTACCGGCCCGATGGCAATCTGTTGATGACCATGGGTGAGTGGGACAAGCCCTCTGACACCGGTTGGTCCGGCAGCGTTACTGACCTAGCCAAACAGGCGGCAGGCCCCTTCAACCGACCCAGCGACATTGCTCTGGACGCAGGGGGAGACCTGTACATCTCCGATGGCTACGGGAATGCGCGTGTTCATAAGTTCACCGCCGACGGCAAGTTGCTCTTTTCCTGGGGCGAACCGGGCAAGACCGGACCCGGAGAGTTCCACGTCCCCCACGGCATTTGGGTACACACCGATGGCCGGGTATTTGTGGCTGACCGGGAAAATAACCGGATCCAAATATTTGATGCCGAAGGCAAATACCTGGAAGAATGGGGCGGATTGGCCCGACCCTGTGACATCTACATAGACCAGGACAATATCATTTACGTGCCGGAACTAGACGGCTTCATGAGTATCTTGAGCATCGACGGCGATATCATCGCCACTTGGGACAGCCCCTTGGATGCCGGTATGGGCAATGGAGCCCACGCCGTTTGGGTGGACTCCCACGGAGATCTCTATGTGAACCAAAACGTGGAAGGCCATCGCTTGGTCAAATACATCCGCCAGTAAGCAAATCGCCTCATCTCTGTTGTCCTAGTGGAAATCTGGCGGCCTTTGTTAATCGTGTTGATTGTCATCGTCGGATTAGCGGTCTCTGGATTTTGGCTGGCCCGGCGTAGGCGTAGGTGATAAAACCTGCTTAGAGCATGAAGATTTAGGAATACTGAGGAGCGAACATTGGAAGTTGGAGTAATCTTCCCCCAGACGGAGATTGAACCAGACCCGTCAGCGATCAAGGACTTTGCCCAAGCTGCAGAAGACATGGGTTACGCCTATATCTTCATTGCTGATCACGTCTTGGGCGCCGACCCGGCCCACCATGATTTTCCAGCGCTGCGCACCTACAACCATAAATCAGTGGTGCACGAAATTATGACACTGATGGGCTACCTCTCAGCAGTCACTGAGCGGGTTGGTCTGGCCACCGGAATTCTGATCCTGCCGCAACGCCAAACGGTGTTGGTGGCCAAGCAGGCGGCCGAGGTGGACGTGCTTTCCGGAGGGCGGCTGCGCCTGGGCATTGGCGTTGGCTGGAATACCGTGGAATACGAGGCTCTGGGCGAGGATTTCCACAACCGCGGCGCACGCAGCGCCGAGCAAATCGAGGTCATGCGCGCCCTCTGGACTCAAGATGTGGTTGATTTCCACGGCAAGTGGCACAACATCAGCCACGCTGGTCTTAATCCCCTGCCGGTTCAGCGTCCGATTCCCATCTTCTTGGGGGCAGGCAGCTCATCTACTCCGACCATTGCTGAGCCTGTATTGAAACGTGTGGCCAGGCTGGCCGACGGCTGGTGTCCCAACTTCAACCCGGACGATATGGGCAAAGCTTATGTGGAAAAAGTCCACGGCTACATGCGGGATATGGGCCGCGACCCCAGCAAATTGGTGCTAGACGGCAGACTTCGCGTCAGCGGCAAACAACCGGAAGACTGGATGGATGAAGCCAAGGCGTGGCAGGAACTGGGTGCAGGCTATCTGTCGATTGAAAACCGCCAAGGCGGACTGACCACGGCTGGCGAGCATATAGAAGCCATGCGCCGCTTCAAAGACGTCACAGGGCTCAAGTTCTAGACCGTATTTCTAGCCTGTGTTTTCTAACTACTTTTTGGAGAGAATTTTCCGTTGCTGCGGAGTCTGATCGTTGACTAAATTTGAGCCCAGAGACCCGGACTTTGTAGCCAAGGTCCGTGAGAGTTTTAATCGCCAGACAGCCATGCAGACCTTGGGTGCGGTGCTGAGTAGTATCGAGCCTGGTTTGGTGGAAATTGAGATGCCCTTTCGGGCAGACCTCACCCAGCAGCACGGCTTTGTTCACGGCGGAATAGTCACGGCTATCCTGGATAGCGCCTGCGGGTATGCCGCTTTTAGTCTCAACTCCCCAGACACTACAGTCCTGACCGTGGAGTACAAGGTCAACTTTGTGGCTCCGGCCAAGGGTGATCGGTTTATGGCGCGCGGCGAGGTGGTGCGGCCCGGCGCAACCGTGACCGTCTGCAAGGGAGACGTTCTGGCCTACGACGGCGACGAAGAAAAGCTGGTGGCCACCATGCTTATGACCATCATGACCATGCCCGACCGACCTGACCAGGCGGGCTAAACTACCCGCCAAGCCCAAGGCCAGAACACCCTTGGCAGCTAGTCGAACATCATGACGCTGCGGGCAACCGACCCTTCTTTCATGTATTTGAAGGCCTCGTTTACGTCTTCAAGCTTGAGGCGTCGGGATACCAGTTCGTCCAGTTTGAGCCGACCTTGCAGGTAGAAATCTACGTAGCGAGGCATATCCACCCGGAAATGGTTCGACCCCATGCTGCTGCCCTGGATGCGCCGTTCCCGCAGGAAAGCCGAGCCGTCCAGCTCAATCTTCACGCCTTGGGGAATCATGCCAATGATGGTTGCGGTGCCACCGGCCCGTAGTATCCCAAACGCCTGTTCCGCCGTTTCCTTCTTGCCGATGGCCTCAAATGAGTAGTCCACTCCGCCATTGGTCAGGTCTTTCACCTTGGATTCAACGTCGCCACTGGAGGCGTCTATCACATCGGTAGCCCCAAATTCGCGGGCCAACGTCAGTTTGTCTTCCACACCGTCAATGGCGATGATGCGTAAGGCACCGGCCAGCCTGGCTCCCTGGATGGCATTCAGCCCCACACCGCCGCAGCCAATGACTGCCACGGTGCTGCCCGGCTCCACCTTGGCGGTGTTCATTGCCGCTCCCAGTCCGGTGGTAGCGCCGCAGCCAATTAAGGCCATCTGCTCAAAGCCGATGTCCTGTTCAATTTTAACCAGCGAATTCTCGTGGACGAGCATCATCTCGGCGTAGGCACCCAGATTGGCAAACTGGGTCACCGGCGCGCCGCTTTGGCTCAGCCTCGGAGTTTCATCTGGGCCACGCACCAATCCGGTGCGGGAGCAAAGTACTGGCCGCCCGGTTGTGCAGCGCTCGCATTGGCCGCAGAAGACCGAAAGGCAACAGATTACCCGGTCGCCGGGGGACACGTAGTCCACCTGGCTGCCCACGGCCTCTACAGTTCCGGCGGCTTCATGGCCTAATACCACCGGCATGACCGTGGCGTAGAGACCCTCCACAAAATGCAGATCGCTGTGGCAGACGCCAGAGGCACGGGTGCGCACCAAAACCTCCCTGGGGCCGGGCAGGGCCACGTCCACTTCTTCCATCTGCAAAGGTTGGTTCACTTCATGCAAAACAGCTGATTTCATGGCCTGTCACTCCTTAAGGGGTTGTTGGGTGAATTCGTAATATAGCACGCCTGTCCACCCTCAAGGCGAAGCAGGAATTAGAATACTAAACGGTTACGCCAGTGAAGTTGAAACTTGCTAGCTTCAGGGCTGGCACCCTGGTCGCAAAACCAACCTCGTTAAGAATCAGCTTCGACTCGCGGCCAACCAACTCCACGCCAGCCAGAGCATCCACATAAGACTGGGTGAAACGAAGGTCTTTTACGGGGTAGGTAATCTGACCATTTTCGATCATAAATGTGCCGTCACGGGTCATTCCCGTCAGTACACAGCCCTTGGAGTGGGCCAGACGGGTGTAGAAGAACCGGGTGATGTAGATGCCCCGGTCGGTGGAACCGATCAAGTCTTGGAGGGATGAGTCGCCTTCCTGCATAAACAGGTTGCTGGCAATGGGCGCTCCGGTGAAGTAGGCCTGGTGTCCCGTGGAGACGACACCGTCTTTGCCGGCCGTGTATGAATTGTGCACCGGGGTGTTAACAACTCCTGCGGTGATGACATCCACGCGCCGACGTGGCACGCCTTCAGCGTCAAATGGCAACGGCCAGCCCTGGGTGGCAGAACCGTCGTCCCAGATAGTCACACTGGGACTCATGACCTGGTCGCCGATGATGTCATTCATCCAGCTTCGGCCTTCCTGTACCGCCTGTGCGCCCATGCCGTACATGCTGAGGGCTTCAAGAATGTCGTCCACAGCGTAGGTGTCCAGCACCACTGGATAACACCCCGGCTCAATGGCCACCGGATTGCGTCCGTCCACCGCCTTGGACACGGCTTCCCGACCCAGCGTCTCAGTGTCCATGTCGGCCAGTCGCCAACCGCCGCCCTTGGCCCAGCCAGCCGAGTCGTCGCTCATAGTGTTGATGATCAACCCGGCAAACGTTCCAGCGTGGTAGGCGCGCGTTCCGTGGTTGCTGACCACTGCAATCTCCTGCACACCCGTCCGGCAGGCTCCAGAGACGTTCAGGTCATGCTCTTTGCCCTGTAGGCAGACCCCGTGCACGATCTTGGCCCTAGTATCCGGGCTACAGAAGGCTGTGGCCTCGTCCCAACTCTCGACCGTGGCCGCATCAGACGCTTGGGGCAGACCCATGAAATTGCTGTCTTCCGGCATGAGCTGAGCGTTTTGGTGGGCTGATTCCACGGCTTTGCGGATACCAGAGTCGCTCAGGTCGTTGGTCGTTGACCTACCCAGGCGTTTGCCGACGACCGAGCGGACGTTCAAGACCACGTTGCCGTGGGACACGTTTTGGTGGATTGCCCCGCCGGCAAATCGGGATAGGCTCAGGTCTTGGGCGTTGAGATAGATATCGGTCTCTTGGGCCTTGGAGTAACCAAGGGCCTTGTCCAGAAGGGCCAGAGCGGCCTCTCGACCCAGCATTACTTCATCACCCCTACTTGGATGTTTCTGAACCTGGCCGGGGCCGCTCCGTGGCCCGTGTGGCCGATCTGGCCCGGTTGCCCCTTGCCGCAGTTGGGGATTCCCCACATTGTCCAGAGCTTGTCGTTGCAGACGGCGTCGCAGGAGTTCCAGAACTCGGGCGTGATGCCGGTGTAGGTGCAGTTGCGCAGCATCTTTCCCAGCTTGCCCTTCTTAATCTCGTAGCCGATCTCCGTGCCGAACTGAAAGTTGAAACGCCGGTCGTCAATGGACCATGACCGGTTCATCTCCATCATGATGCCGTCTTCGGTGTCGGCGATCAGGTCGTCAAACTCCCAGTTTCCCGGCTCCAGGCTCACATTGGTCATGCGAATCAGGGGAATTCGGTTCCAGGATGCGGCCCGCATGGAACCGTTGGGTTTTAGTCCCAAGTCCAGACCGGCAGCGGTCTCCCGGGAGGTCAGGTATCCGGTGAAACGCCCATTCTCGACCACTGGCGTCGATTGGGCCGGGACACCCTCGTCATCCCAGCCGTAGGAGCCCAGGCCTGGCAGACGCACGCTATCTGCTGTGATGTTCACGTGTTCTGAGCCGTACTGGAAGTTGTTGAGTTTGTCGGTAGTCAGGAACGACGTTCCAGCGTAGGCGGCTTCTGAGCCAAGGACCCGGTCCAGTTCGATGGCGTGGCCGCAGGACTCGTGTATCTGCAGTCCCAACTGCGACGCGCCGACGATTAGCGTGGTGACCCCTGACGGACATTGGTCCGCCGACAGCAATGCCACAGCCTCGGTGGCGATACGCTCCGCGTTGCCGGCCAAGTCCATGGCGTCGACAAACTCCCAGCCTGCGCAGCCCTGTTGCCGCATTGACTGGGGATAGGAACGCCGCTGCACTTCGCCGTTGCCCCTCGCGGTGGCCATGATACCGCCACCGGCCTCATAGATGGTCTGCTCCACGTGGGCGCCCTCGCTATTGGCGAAAGTCTTGTGCTCTTTTATGAAAATTAGGTTGCCGGTGCGGGCGGAAATGCCCTTCACCGAGCCCATGCGCTGGTCGGCTTCCAGCAGCAGCCCAAGTTTGTCTTCCAAGGAGATTGTGAACGGGTCAACCTGGATGGGCGTGGTATAAACGCCCCGGCTGGTGACTGGCGGGCCCAGGGACACTGATCCGTTGCCTGTTTCGGTCGAAGCTTTGGCTATCTCTACTGCCAGGCTAGTTATTCGGTCTACCTCAGCAGCCGAGACGATGTTGGTGGAGGCGAACCCCCAAGATCCGTTCACCAGAACCCGCACGCCGATGCCAATGGACTCGTCGTTACTGAGGGTGTCCACTGCGCCGGAGCGGACGACAAACCGCTCTTGGTTGGTCTCAACCAGCCTCACATCGCAGTAGGATGCGCCCTGTGCCGATGCCAAGTCCAAGGCCCTG
>CAVODA010000024.1:0-11223 GCA_963694265.1 Dehalococcoidia bacterium | reverse complement strand
TCCACCGGAGTTAGTCGGCAGATGCTGCTGCTTCCGGTTCGGTTTCCGGTTCGGTTTCCGGTTCAGATTTGCCTTTTGCCTTGGGCTTGGCCTTGGCTTTCTTGGAAGTGATTTTGACTTTGCCATCATCATCCATATCGATCATGGCTACGTCTCCGGCCACCAGCCTGCGGCTGAGGACCTCATCAGACAAGCTGTCTTCAATCTCGTCCTGGATGAGCCTCCGTAGTGGCCTGGCACCCAGAACAGGGTCGAAACCGTTCTCTCCCAGGTGAATCTTGGCCGCTTCGGTGATTTCCATTTCGATATCTTTTTCACCGAGCTCTCCCCGTACCTGGTCCATCATCAAATCGACGATCTGAAGAATCTCAGGCCTGGTGAGCTGGTGGAATACGACAGTCGAGTCAATGCGGTTGAGGAACTCCGGCCTGAAGAAGCGTTTCACTTCCTCCAAGACCTTGTCCTTCATCCGTCCGTAGGCGCTTTCATCGGTCTGGGCGTCCGTGGTCTTAGCGGAGAACCCTAGGGCTGTCTCGCGTTTGATTAAGTCCGATCCCAGGTTGCTGGTCATGATGATGATGGAGTTCCGGAAGTCTACCTTCCGGCCTCTGGCATCGGTCAATTGGCCGGCGTCAAAAATCTGGAGCAGAATGTTGAACACTTCTGGATGGGCTTTTTCAATTTCATCAAGGAGCACTGCGCAATAGTTCTTGCGCCGAACACCCTCGGTCAATTGTCCGCCCTCGTCATAACCCACGTACCCAGGAGGTGCGCCGATCAAACGAGCAACGGTATGCCGCTCTTGGAACTCCGACATATCCAGGCGAATCATGTTGTCTTCATCACCAAACATGAACTCGGCTAGAGTACGCACCAACTCGGTTTTACCAACACCGGTGGGGCCAAGGAACATGAACACGCCGATGGGACGGCGGGAGTCCTTCAGACCGGCACGTGCGCGGCGGACCGACTTGGATATGCTGATAATCGCTTCGTCCTGACCGATGATCCGCTTGTGCAGTTCGGCTTCCATCTGGAGAAGCCGTTCAGTCTCTTCTTCAGCCAACCTGGTTACCGGAATACCGGTCCACAAGCTAACTACGGCAGCAATATCATCTTCTGTGACAACACGGCGCTCTTTGTTCTCGCCCTCTTGCCATTCTTTTTCCAGGGTGTCCACGTTCTCCGTCTCGCGGAGCTCCCGGTCACGTAGTTCAGCGGCCGTCTCGTATTGCTGCGAGGCGATTGCTTCGTCTTTCTCTTTTCTGACCTTCGCCAAAACTTCCATGGCGTCCTTCACGGATACCGGTGTGGCACTGCCGCGTAGGCGTACCCGGGAGCCAGCCTCGTCAATTAGGTCAATGGCCTTGTCCGGGAGAAATCGATCCGGGATGTAACGCTGGGCCATCACGGCCGCAGCCTTGATAGCTTCGTCGGATATATCAACCTTGTGATGCTCTTCGTACTTGTGACGAACGCCCATCAAGATTTGTATGGTGTCATCATTGGACGGCTCTTCAACCCGAACGGGCTGGAGGCGACGCTCCAATGCGGCATCTCGCTCAACGTACTTACGGTAGTCATCCAAGGTGGTGGCGCCGATACATTGAATCTCACCACGAGCCAATGAAGGCTTGAGGATGTTGGAAGCATCAACGGCACCTTCTGCGGCGCCTGCTCCAACAATCGTGTGTATCTCATCAATGAAGAGGACGCAGTTACCGGCGGCCTTGATCTCTTCAATAACTTTCTTCAGCCGTTCTTCAAACTCACCCCGGTACTTGGTACCAGCGACCAGTGCACCCATATCCAGAGTGACTAAGCGCTTGCCTTGGAGTGTGTCCGGAACATCACCGGAGCTGATCAGTTGGGCCATAGCTTCTACGATGGCAGTTTTGCCAACGCCAGGTTCGCCAACAAGAACCGGGTTGTTCTTGGTACGGCGACTGAGAATCTGGACCATCCGCTCAATCTCTTTGGACCGGCCAATGACCGGGTCAAGTTTATCTGCTTTGGCAGCAACGGTTAAGTCGACGCCCAATTGATCAAGGGTTGGAGTCTTGGAGGTAGACCGGCTGCCCTGGGTCCCGGTACTGGAGGTATGACTCAGTATGCGGTGGGTCTCAGCTCGAACCTTGTCCAAGGTGACTCCCAGGCTTTCCAGGACGCCGGCGGCTACGCCTTCGCCCTCACGCAGTAGGCCAATGAGTAGGTGCTCAGTACCGATGTAGGTGTGGTTCATGCGTCGAGCTTCGTCGACAGCCAGCTCTACAACTTTCTTGGCACGGGGAGTTAGACCTATCTCGCCCTGTGCTGGTTTCTCGCCGCGGCCAATTATGAATTCCACGGCCGATCGAACCTTGGTCAGGTCCACTGACAAACTGGAGAGCACGCGTGCAGCAACGCCTTCTGTCTCACGGACGAGACCTAAAAGAATGTGCTCGGTGCCAATGTAGTTATGGTTAAAACGCTGGGCTTCTTCTTGAGCCAGCGATAGTACCCGCCGTGCGCGTTCGGAGAACTTCTCGAATCTACTGCCCATATTATCGCTCCTGAAGGGAGTGAGGTAAGGAACCCATTTCACCATGGTTCCTTTTAGATAGAGAGACATGCCATTCTTAACGAAACGCCTGCCTAAATGTTAATCGAAGCAGACTAGACACTGTAAGGTACGTTTGCCACCAAGTTTCTGCAAAGACCCTGTAGCGGAGGGGGTTAACCTGTGGGGACTCGACCCATCGGTGATGGGAACGGGGCCCGTGCAGGGTATTCGCCCTCATGACCCTCGTTCATCCAATTATATTAGAGGCTCAACTATGTGTAAAGGCACATTTGAGGAATCAATTAAAAGGAAGCGTGTATCCAGCCGAGCCTGGAATAAGCAGGAAGAGCGGCGTGAGCCGAATCCATGCGGGAAGGTTGCCGGAGGGTTACCCGTGGCTGGAGGCACCAAGGTCGTAGACTGGGAAGGTGCAGCAGTGTGGAGGCTTCAGTAGTAATGTGGAAATACCCCCCGGCGGTGACCTATTTTCCCACTCCGTCGCCAGAGCAGTATCGTAGGCGCTGAAGCGTTTCACTACCGTGTTCGGGATGGGAACGGGTGGGGCCGCTTCGCTAGAACCACCAGGAGATACATCAACTCGATTAGTATGCACCATTTATCACAACCCCGCAAGGGCAAATCAGTCTAAATCGCCTTCCAATTCAGAATTGGTTCCAGTCTGATTTTACTCCTGGGATTCTTGCTTCGTTAAACCCCGGTTTCTATCCCAGTATCTGCCCCAGTATCTAAGCGCGTTCATCTAACATTAAACCCGGTTGACTTTTAACTCGATGAACTGATTAAATCAACCAAAGAATCGGTAATGGAAAAGGTGCGCAGGGATGGGGAAAAGGCTATTCAAACAACTTGAGCGTTCTTACGGTTTTGACGAAGTAGCAATCGTACCCGGTCAGGTCACGATTAACCCCGAATTGACCTCAACCAAGATGAACATTGGCAACTTGTCATTTGAGATTCCCATCATGGCCTCTGCCATGGATGGCGCGGTTTCTCCGGGATTCGCCAGCTACATGCATGAGATGGGTGGCCTGGGCGTCCTAAACGCTGAGGGTCTCTACACCAGATACGAAGACCCTTATTCAGTGCTGGAAGAGATTATCTCCTGTCCTCAGGATGAAGTCACGAGCTTCCTCCAAAAGGTCTACTCCGAACCCATCAAAGAAGAATTGATTGGCCAGCGCGTCCGTGAGATCAAGAACTCCGGAGCAACCTGCGCCGTCTCCTTCACCCCTCAGAACACCAAACTCATGTCCCCTGCGGCCGTCGAGGCCGGAGCCGACATGATTGTGGTTCAGTCCACTGTGACCACTGCCCGGCATATGTCCAACAGCTACCGTGGCCTGGTTTTTGCCGAACTCATTGATGCCCTGAAGGTTCCGGTCATCGTGGGCAACTGCGTCACCTATGAAGTGGCATTAGAATTGATGGAAACCGGGATCGACGGCCTGTTGGTTGGCGTTGGCCCCGGTGCTGCCTGTACCACCCGCGAAGTGGTTGGCGTTGGCGTCCCTCAGGTTACAGCCACTCTTCAGTGTGCCGCAGCCAGGGAAGATTACTTCCGCCGGACTGGGCGCTACGTATCGGTCATCACCGATGGCGGGTTCCGCACCGGAGGCGACATCTGCAAGGCCATGGTCAGTGGCGCAGACGGCGTCATGCTGGGCACCCCGTTTGCCCAGGCTAATGAGGCTCCGGGACGCGGGTTCAACTGGGGCATGGCCAATCCCCACCCTGAACTACCAAGGGGCACTAGAATCTCCGTTGGCACCAAAGGCTCCCTTAAAGAGATCCTCTACGGGCCGACTTCCAAGACCGACGGCACACAGAACTTCATGGGTGCGCTGAGAGTGGCTATGGGCATGTGCGGCGCCTATACCCTGCGCGATCTGCACAAGGCTGAGATGGTCATAGCCCCTTCGATTAAAACAGAAGGCAAGTTCTTCCAGATGAGCCGCTAGTTCTCACGTTAAAACAGAAGGCAAGTTCTTCCAGACAAGCCGCTAATATCTCCTAGAGTTGATTATCCGAGGAGGCGCACATGGCACAGGCTACCAGCATGATAGAAATTCTTGATCCAACCGCTGAGGATGTACCCGAGGAATTGGGTCTTAGCGACACTCTGCCCGACCTCAAGGGAAAGGTCGTTGGCCTGCTGGAGAACCGTAAGTACCACGCCGACGCCTTCTTGGGTGAACTAAAAGAAGTACTGCTCAACGAGTACGGCGCGGCAAGGGTGGTATATGCCACCAAGTTCACCTATAGCGCCCCTTGCGCCGATGAGACGATCCAGTCTCTGTCTGATGAATGCGATGTAGTGATTCACGCCATTGCCGATTGAGGCTCTTGCACAGCGTGGGGTCTCCACGACACAGTGTTAACCGAGTCCAAGGGCGTACCGTCCGTTAGCGTCATCACCAGTACCTTTACCAGGGCTGCCCACGCCAGGGCTACTGCGCTGGGAATGCCGGGAGCACGTATAGTGGTGCTACCCAGCCCGCTGGCCCCGCGCACGATTCCTGAGGTACAGCAAATGGCTCATGACTTCGCGCCTGAGATTGTTGGTCTTCTAACCGGAAAATAATTCCAACCAAAACTCTCCAGAAACACATTTCAATAGTAAAAACAAAAGGGCCGTAATGGCCCTTTTTTATTTGAAGCCATCTTGACTTGGCAAGCTCCTAGTCTGAGAATCGTCTCCTGAGTTCCAACAAATCTTCTCCAAAGAGGTCCAGTGTCGTGAGTTCCGTTTCCCTTAACGCCAGACGGGTAGATGTAAAAGATTCATTCCAGGCCATCCAGGACTACTGCTGGGAGCAGGGCTGGACCGATGGGTTACCGGTGGTACCGCCAACGGAACCCCTGGTGCGAGAGATGCTGGCTGGCTACGGCGGGGCGCCTTCATTGTCTTTGGGAATCATGCAACCGCGAAACGCCCAGGCAACACTGGAGAAGATTGCCATCAACGCTGTGATGGCCGGCTGCAAACCGGAACACTTTCCAGTTGTGGTTGCGGCAGTGAAAGCGTCGCTGGACAAAGACTTTAATCTTGGCGGCAACGCTGCCACTACCGGCGGAGCTGCCCAGGTCATAATCGTCAACGGCCCCATTGCGGCGGAGTTGGAAATCAATGGCGATGCTGCCTGTTTTGGACCCGGTTTTCGGTCCAACGCCGCCATCGGTCGGGCGCTGCGGCTGGTAATCCGTAACGTAGGCGGCCTGATTCCCGGCGAGATGGACAAGGCCACCCTGGCCACTCCCGGCCGGTACAGTTTCTGCTTCTCAGAGAATGAATCCCGCAGCCCATGGGAACCCAGAAACGTGCAGATGGGCTACGCTGAAGGCTCCAGCACCGTCACCCTCGCCGCGATCAGAGGCGTCTACACCATCATGGAATCAACGTCCCCGACCGGACTGGAGGTGCTCCAGACGATCGTTGGCAACATGCAAGCAGTCGGCATCTCCAACTACTACCAGATTGGCACCGGTGCCCAGATTGTGGTGGTCATCTGTCCGGAACACGCCGAGGAGATAGCAGCATCAGGTCTCTCCAAATCTGACGTCCAAGAATTCATCTACCAGAATGCACGGATGCCGCTGAAGATCTTGATGGACCGGGCCCATTACGGCAACCGTAATTGGCCCAGCTGGGTGGATCAGAGCAACCCGGAGACGCTGGTGCCCATCGTACGGTCATCAGAAGACTTGGTGGTTATCGTTGCCGGGGGTGACGGCCGCCACTCTGCTTGGTTGGCTGGATGGGGCGTAACGCGAATGGCCACGGAAGAAATCGTCAAGCACGCTTAACCCAGTCCAATAGCCGACGAGTTCTGTCCCTCTGTCTAATCAATTAGCCTATTTGAACGGCAATGCAGGGCATTTGCGCCTGCAGTACATACTTCAGACAAAATCGGCTTGACCGTCATTCCACCTTGTCTGAGAATTTGGATAGGGCATATTTTCTCGGTTGCACAAGCTGATTCTTAGGGTCACGAAACCAACTATGATCATCAGCATCTTAGTAAATGCCCAGGAAATACCGATTACCCATGGGTGAGAGAAAGAAACCCCATTGAGCGACCGGCCCAATCCGTAAGTCCATCAAACATTCCCATACGTATGATTAGTTACAGGTACTCATTCCAACTTCTCAAACACTGAATTTATACAACTGGTGACGATTTCTGGCGATTTATCTCATTACGAATAGGTATCACGGCTATAACGCAGCACTAATACGACAATGATACATAGCAACTTGACGAAATCGACCACCAACTGGTAAAATAGCACTATCAACTTGAGGTTAATATCATGGCACAACGAACTACAATCACACCTGAAACCACTGAAGAAAACAACGACGAAGAAGTCGTTTCTACATGCCGTCACCACTGGGTAATCCAGCCTGCAGACGGCCCCGTTAGTAACGGATTATGCCAGGTTTGCGGTGAAATCCGCGAGTTTAAAAACTACGTAGAGTCAGCCACCTGGGGTGACAGTCGTATTACCAACAAGGCGTCCACCGCGACAGCCAGTGAGTCGACTTCAGACGACGAAGACACCAGTAGCTCCAAGACTGGAGACAGCGATGAAACTGGGACTGAAGAGGTCGAAGCCTAACCGCTCTTCTAACACCAACTAGTAGATCTTGATTGGCCGATCTTCAACTCGCAACATGTCTCAAAACCCGTATCGATAAAACCCCGGATAACGCCCGTGCGTGGACACCTGCAGAGGGCCAAAATTCAATCACAAAATGGTTCTCGTTAACCCTTGTCTACGCCGTGCAAACAGGGTTTATAATAGCCACTGCCAGGTAGACGGGTATTCATCGATTTAAGTAGACCCAACTTGGCATTATGTGGATTGTATGGCCACATTTTGTGGGGAGGAAGACGGGTTTAGTGTTCACGCACCTTCACGTTCACACTGAGTACAGCATGTTAGACGGCATCAGCCGTATTCCCAACCTGGTGGCTCGCACTAAAGAGCTTGGGATGGAATCCTTAGCTATAACCGACCACGGCACCTTCTACGGCGTGGTCGACTTCTACTCGGCATGCAAAGAGGTTGGCATCAAGCCAATCATCGGCTGTGAAGTTTACGTAGCCCGCAACAGCCGCTTCGATAAAGACCCCTCAGAGCGCAGCCCCAACCATCTAGTCTTGCTTGCCCGGGATAATACCGGATACCGCAACCTGATGCAGTTGGTCACCAAGGCCCACGTGGACGGATTCCATTACCGACCCCGAATCGACAAAGGCCTTCTGGAAGAATTTGGTCAGGGTCTAGCAGTTCTTTCTGCGTGTCCGTCAGCAGAGGTGCCCCGCCTGCTCGCAGATGGCAACGACGCCGAGGCAGCAAAGGCCGCCGGTTGGTACAAAGAACGGTTCGGCGACGGTTACTTCCTAGAAATTCAACGCCACGAGCACGTCCCCAATTTGCCCAAGATCAACGAAGGCTTGATCGCCATGGGCAAAAAACTGGACCTGCCTCTAATCGTCACCAATGACGCCCATTATGTAAATAAGGTGGAGTCACCGCTACAAGATATCTATATCTGTATCCAGACCAGCACCAATATCAACGACGAAAAACGCCTCCGTATGGAGGATGATTCGTACTACATCAAGAGCCCAGCGGAAATGGCCCAACTATTCCCAGACTTTATGCCGGCGCTGGAGAACACCCAACTGGTCTCTGATATGTGCAACGTGGAGTTGGACTTTGGCCAGACTCACCTGCCCAAATACCCAACCCCGAACAACATGCCCGCAGACGATTACCTAGCCCAGTTGTGCGAAGAGGGTTTCAAGCGTCGTTACCCCCACCCAACAGCCGCAGACAGAGACAGACTCAAATACGAGTTGGACGTAATCCGACACACCCAGTTCGCCAACTATTTCCTCGTAGTCTGGGACATCATTGACTTTGTCCGCAAGAGCAATATTCTCTACGGCGTCCGTGGTTCTGCTGCAGCTAGTGTGGCCCTGTACACCCTGGGCATCACCGACGTGGATCCAATGGAGTACCGGCTGGTCTTTGAGCGCTTCCTAAACTTGGAACGTAAAGAGATGCCCGATATTGACCTGGACTTCCAGGACGACCGCCGGGATGAAGTCCTTCACTATGTGATTGACCGCTACGGCAATGACCGTGTGGCCCAGATCATCACGTTTGGAACCTTGGGTGCCAAGGCAGCGTTGCGTGACGTGGGCCGGGCGCTGGGCATGGGCTACGGAGACGTGGACCGCATTGCCAAGATGGTTCCCCTAAAGGCCAGGACTCTGGAGGATGCCCTACGGGTTAGCCCAGAGCTCAAAACAGCCTACGAGCAAGAACCAGCCGTAAATAAACTGGTGAAAAATGCCCAAGGCTTAGAGGGCATCGTCCACCACGTAAGCACCCATGCCGCGGGCGTACTTATTGCAGATGAGCCACTCACCGAGACTGTTCCGCTGCAAAGGCCGGCTAAAGGCGACGAAAACAGCCCAGTATTAATGACCCAGTACTCCATGGAACCGGTGGCCCACCTGGGCCTCCTGAAGATGGACTTTCTGGGGCTAACCAACCTGACCATCCTTGACCGAGTCGTAAAACTGGTGAAAGAAAGCCGGGGTGTGGAGATAGACCTCCAGACCATCGCACTGGATGACAAAACAACCTACGACCTGTTGTCGTCAGGCGACACCAACGACCTGTTCCAGCTTGAAAGCGCTGGAATGCAGCGTTACATCAAAGCCTTGAAGCCCTCCAACCTGGGCGACATTGCGGCGATGATCGCTCTCTACCGCCCGGGCCCCATGGAAAATATCGAGACGTTCATCGATGCCAAACATGGCCGAAAGCCGATATCGTTCCCTGATCCCAGCCTAGAAGACCTGCTGAAAGAGACCTACGGTGTCATCGTCTACCAGGACCAGGTTTTGCTGATCCTGCAGCAGTTCGCCGGCTACTCGCTGGGAGCAGCCGATATCGTGCGGAAAGCCATGGGTAAGAAGATTGCGTCACTCATGGCTGAAGAACGGGTTAACTTCGTCAGTGGAGCCGTGGGCAAGGGCTACGACCAAACCATTGCTGGTGAGATATTTGACCTGATTGAGCCGTTTGCTGGCTATGCCTTCAACAAGGCCCACAGTGTCAGTTACGCGATGATTTCCTACTGGACAGCCTATTTCAAGAACCATTATCCGGTTGAATACATGGCTGCGGTTCTAAACTCCCGGTTGGACAACCCGGAGAAGACGCTGGGCTCCATGAATGAGTGTTTCCGACTAAAAATCCCGATTCTGTTGCCAAACATCAACCGATCGGAAGAGTACTTCTGTATTGACCATGAGACCCATGACCAGCGCTCTGACGGTCCCGATGGAATGACCCTGGGCGGCCCGGGTCTACGAATCGGGCTGGCCGCCATCAAGACGGTGGGAGAGGGCGCTGTAAGACCTTTGGTGGCCGACCGGAAAGAGAACGGCCCCTATAAGTCTATCGACGATTTCAGCCGCAGAGCGGGGGCTATTGGGCTTAACCGCCGCACGCTGGAGGCCCTGGCCAAGGCCGGAGCATTCGACAGTCTAGCCTCACGTGGCGCGGTGATTCAGGCCTTAGACCAGATAGCGGCCACCGCACAGAGAGAAGCGCGCACCCGAGAGTCGGGTCAGACTAGCATGTTTGAAGGAAACGAAGCCGTTTCCGAGACCGCTGGGATGAGCGGAATTACCCTTGATGCGCCCGACGTTTCCGATCAGGAAAAGGCCGCTTGGGAACGGGAGTTGCTGGGAATGACCCTGTCCCACAACCCTCTAATCGCCCTGGCCGCGCTGAACATTGAGGGCGTGTACAACTCCCTGGACCAGATCACTGAAGAGTTATCTGGCCAATCCATCAGCGTATTGGGTTTCATCTCCACGGTGATTGAACGGAGCACTAAGGAAGGCAAACGCTTCTTCATAGTGAACCTGGAAATTATGGGCGGCATTCTAGAGATTCTGGTCTGGCCAGACACACTGATCCGCACTGCAAAGGTCTGGCAGGACGGTCGATTGGTTCTAGTAACCGGCCGATTGCGGTTCCGTGCCGACCAGATGTCACTGGCCTGTGATAGCGCAATTGAGTTTGACCCGGATAATCCCACGTTGCCGCCACCAGCGCCAACTAAACAGTGGAACGGATATAAAAACAGTAATGGCGACGGGAACGGGAACGGGAATGCAAAGAAAGCAGCGGACACCAACATTAGAGAAAAGAAGGCACTAATGACCACAAGCTATGACATTCCAGCGGATCCGCAAAAGGTGGTCCGCTTGGCAGTTACAGAGTCGGATGATCCCAGCCGAGACGCCCACCTACTGAGAGAAGTCATTGGCGTTCTTTTGGAATACCCCGGCCGAGACCGAGTTAACCTGGACATCCGCACCGGAGAAAGGTTGGTCCGCATGGACCTCCCGGTGGTCAGCACCGGTTATTGCGAGGCGCTACACGGCCGCCTAGAAGAGATCCTGGGCCCAGACACGGTTGCGGTCCACCAGGAATTAGGCCTTGGCATGGAACAGCCTGAGGAAAAGCCGGTCACCACCATGCCCCTTGAAGCAGCCCCGCCGCCTGCTGCAAGTGCGACACAAGAAATCCAGCCAGAACCGGTGCCAGAGCCTGAGATGGCT
>CAVODA010000023.1:0-11229 GCA_963694265.1 Dehalococcoidia bacterium | reverse complement strand
GACATCAACGTTACAAATCCAGAGGTCTTTGCCGAATACGCCGGTAAAGTGCCGGCCAGTAGCGGAGCTTACGGTGGCAAGTACCTGGTGCGCGGCCCCGACAAGTGCGAGCCCGCCGAAGGTGACTGGAACCCAAAACGCTTCGTATTGGCCGAGTACAAAGACTCAGATACCATCAAGGAATGGTACTGCTCCGACGAATATACTGAGCTGACCAAGCTTCGCCAGAGCGCGTCGACTGGTACTTTGTTGGTCGCTGAAGGCGTGGAACCGGCGGACCAAGGAAGAGGCACCGGGACACCCGGTTACTTGATCGGAGACATTGAAGTTACAGACCCGGATTCGTACTCTAGGTACGCTGCGGGCGTTCCGGAAACGGTGGCACTCTACGGCGGGAAATACCTGGTTCGTGGCGTCGCCGGTGAAGAATTAGAGGGTGGATGGACTCCTAAACGCCTGGTGGTTTTGGAGTTTGAGAGCATCCAGCGAGCCAAAGAATGGTACAACTCCCCCGATTACGCCGACTTGAAGAAGATTCGACAGAGCGCATCCAAAGGTAACTTTATCTTTGCCGACGGCGCATAAATACACCCTGACTGGGTAATCGGCATCAAATTATCGGTGTACAGTAATTGAGAACGAGCTAATGGCAACTGCAAATAAAGACATCAAGAAGATTAACCTTCCTGTGGAGGGCATGACCTGTGCTGCCTGCGTGGGGCACGTAGAAAACGCCCTGAATGACGTACCGGGCGTTATTGAGGCATCGGTCAACCTGGGCACAGAAAAAGCAGCGGTGGAGTTCAACTCCGCCGAGGTAAAGTTCCAGGTGATTCAGGACGCCGTTTCGGGTGCTGGTTACAAACTGGGTACCCAATCGGCCTCGCTGAACATTGGCGGTATGACTTGCTCCGCCTGCGTGAGCCACATTGAAAATGCACTCCGGGATGTGCCCGGCGTGGCTGTTGCCAACGTGAACCTGGGCGTGGAAAGAGCCTCAGTGGAATTTGTCCCTGGCATTGCCGAACTTTCAGACCTGCAGGCAGCAGTGGAAGGTGCCGGCTACCGGGTAGAGGGTTTCAACGACTCCGGAGACCAAGAAAGAGAACTGGAACGGCTCTCCAAGGTTAAAGAGATACGGGAACTGCGGAACCGTCTGACCATGGCCGGCAGCGGCGCCATATTGCTGTTCATTGGCACATTTGATGTCTTCCCCTGGGTCGGCACGTTCATGGGGCAGAGCTACTACCCGTTCCTGCTTTGGGCGTTGGCGACCCCGGTGCAGTTCTGGGCTGGTTCCAATTTCTATTCATCTGGCCTGGGTGCACTGCGACACGGTACGTCCAACATGCACACCCTGATTGCCTTGGGCACGACCGTCGCCTACGGCTACAGCGTGGTGGTGGTGCTGCTTGACTCCTTCTCGCCTGGGGTGCTGGCCGACAACGGAATAGAAGCCAAGGTCTATTTTGACACCGCCGCCATAATCGTGGCGCTGATACTGCTGGGACGCTTCTTGGAGGCCGGGGCACGAGGCCGAACCTCCGAGGCCATTCGGCGTCTTATTGGTCTACAACCAACGACAGCGCGGGTGGTGCGTGACGGCCAAGAAGTGGATATTCCAGTCGGGCAAGTTGTCATCGGAGATACGGTGCTGGTCCGCCCTGGGGAGAAAATTCCCGTGGACGGCCTGGTGACCGACGGCTATTCTGCGGTGGACGAGTCCATGCTCACCGGCGAGAGTATGCCCGTGGAAAAAGTGCCGGGCGAAAAAGTCTTCGGCGCAACGATAAATACCAATGGTGCTTTGTATTTTGAGGCCACCCAAGTGGGCGGAGAAACGGTCTTGGCTCAGATAATTCGCCTGGTGGAAGACGCCCAGGGCTCCAAGGCACCCATCCAACGCTTGGCTGACCAAGTGGCGTCCTACTTTGTGCCGGCGGTCATCGTCGCATCATTGGCAGCGTTCGCTTTCTGGATGCTGTTGGGCCCGGCACCCGTTTTGACCTTCTCCACATTGGTCCTAGTTTCAGTGCTGATTATCGCCTGCCCCTGCGCCCTGGGTTTGGCCACACCAACGGCAATCATCGTTGGCACCGGAATGGGAGCAGAAAAAGGAGTCTTAATCAAGCAGGCACAGGCCCTGGAGATTGCCCATAAGGTCGATACAGTGGTCTTGGACAAGACCGGCACGCTTACAACCGGAAAACCGATTGTGACCGACCTGTTGGCTCCTGACGGCGTTTCAGAGTCCGAACTATTATTCTTGGCGGCGTCCGCCGAGCGCGGCTCCGAGCACCCACTGGGTGAAGCGATTGTCAGTGAAGCCCAAGCCAGGGGCCTCAATTTGGAGCCGGTGACTGATTTTAGAGCCATCCCCGGCCGTGGTATCTCAGCCCAGGTTAAAGGGCAAATGGTACTGTTTGGCAATCAGGCTCTGATGGAAGAATCCGGCGTGGAGTTGGACAACCTGGTTGGGCAAGCCTCAGAATTGGCGCCACAGGGTAAGACGCCGATGTATTTGGCCTCAGATAATAAGGCGATGGGCCTGATTGCGGTGGCTGACACCGTGAAACCGGAGGCATTCTCCGGCCTGGCCAGATTGCGCCAGATGGGCCTGGACGTGGTGATGCTCACCGGCGATAACGTTCAAACTGCCCATGCAATTGCGGGCCAATTGGGCGTAGAAAATGTAGAAGCCGAAGTTCTGCCCCAGGACAAAGCCGCTGTCATCAAGAGGCTGCAGTCCGAGGGCCGGGTGGTGGCAATGGTCGGAGACGGCATCAACGATGCCCCAGCCTTGGCCCAAGCCGACGTTGGTTTGGCCATGGGCAGCGGTACTGACGTTGCCATGGAGTCGGCCGACATCACTCTGATGCGCAGCGATGTTAATGGTGTGGCTACGGCTCTAGATCTGAGCCGTCAGACCATCCGGACCATCAAACAGAACCTCTTCTGGGCGTTTTTCTACAATGTGATGCTGATTCCCGTGGCAGCAGGGGTTTTGTACCCTGTCTTCCAAGGAGTTGGTGGTGTGCCTGGCGGCCTGGAGTTCTTTTTTGGGGAACAGGGCTTCTTGAACCCGGCGTTGGCCGCGTTGGCCATGGCGTTCAGCTCAGTGACCGTGGTTACCAATTCCCTGAGACTACGGCGCGCCAATATATAAAGTTCAATACTCGATCAGATGCTACGGAGGAGATGATTATGGCTACAGCGATAGACCCGATATGCAAGATGGATGTGGATACTGACAACCCGCCCGGTGGGCAGAGTGAACATGATGGCACAACCTATTACTTCTGCGCCCCTGGCTGCAAGGCGGCCTTTGATAAAGAACCTGAGAAGTATCTAGGCGAGGCTGACGGTCACGATGACCACGGGGATCACGGGCACGACCATGATGAACATGGGAATCACGAAGATCACGCTGACGATGAAGACCACGCTGGTCATGATGACCATGAAGATCACGAAGACCACGATCACGGGCCTGGTGGTCACAGTCATGGCCATCACATGCCGGAGCGAGAGGAAGCAGCAACGCCGGCCAACAAACCCGGCTTCTTCGCCAGGTTGTTCGGCAAGAAATAAGAACCCATTGCTGTGATGCCGGATTTCCCCGACATCTAACTTCTATGTTGCTGTCACTTTAAGCGAAGCGAACGGTCTCGTTGCTGTTGCGGCGACCAAGCTGGGTGGCGACGAGATTCTTCGGCTGACGCCTCGAAATGACCTGGTGGGGACAGGGTTTTTGCGAACAGGTTCTTCGACTAGCTCAGGACGAGCGGGGCGATAACCTGGCGTAATTCATTCCCGTTATTGATATTGCCAAACCCTTTTTTCTGTCACCCTGAGCGAAACGAAGGGTCTCGTTGTTCTTGCACCGACCAGGTTTGGTGGCGACGAGATTCTTCGGCTGACGTCTCAGATTGACATGGTTAAGGAACAGCATTGCTGGGCCCAGGCCCTTCGACTAGCTCAGGACGAGCGTGGGAGGGGGAAGCCGTTCCCAAGGTTGTGACTACAAGGTTGCTCGGCGCTGGCTGAGGGTTAGGCTTCTGCGCCGTGACAGCGTTTGTACTTCTTGCCGCTCCCGCAGGGGCAAGAAGTGTTGCGGCCTACCTTGCCACCATTGCCAACCGGGGCTGACGCGCGCATCGGGTCATTGATAGCCTTCATGGGGCTTTCTTTGGAGATGGGCGCAGCGGCTTGGCGACGGCCAGTGCCTTGCGGCGGTTGCTCCGTGAGTTGCGCGTGGAAAATGGTGTGAATCACTTCGTTCTCGACCGCAACTTGTAGGTCTCCGAACATCTTATGGCCTTCAGACCGGTAGACCACCAAGGGGTCACGCTGGCCGTAGGCTTGCAGTCCAACTCCGGTCCGCAGGTTCTCCATGGCTGTGAGGTGCTGAACCCAGTGGTTGTCGATGGCCCGGAGCAGCAGCAACCGCTCTACGGTGCGCAACTGTTCTGCGCCAATGTCCTCTTCCCGTGCCTGGTAGACTGTCTCCGCGAAATCGACCAGTATCTCTTGAATCTGGTCTCGACTCCAATCATAAACCTGTTCTTCAGTGGCCAGTTCCGGGGGCAGCGGACAGACTTGCCGGATCTCGTTGATCAGACCCTCGGCGTTCCAGTCGTCTACATGCTTAGTTGGTAGATGGTGGTTTGCTGCCGAAGAAAATTCGCGCCGCAGCATCTCAATGAATTTGAGCTTGAGAGACTCGCCGCTAAGGGCCTCGAACCGGTCTTCATAGATTATCTCCCGCTGTTTGTTCAGTACATCGTCGTACTCCAGCAGGTGTTTTCGCATGTCAAAGTGATAGCCCTCCACTTTGACTTGGGCGCCGCTGATGGACTTGGTGATAATCCCGTTTTCCACGGGAGTCTCTTCGTCCAACCCGGTCCAGCTCATCACCTTCTTGATGCGCTCTCCGCCGAACCTCTGCATCAGTTCATCTTCCAGAGAGACGTAGAACTGAGACTTGCCCGGGTCGCCTTGGCGTCCGGCGCGGCCTCGCAACTGGTTGTCGATGCGGCGTGCGTCGTGGTGTTCGGTGCCAATCACATAGAGTCCGCCAAGGTCAATTACTTGGTCGTGCTCGTTCCTCCAGCCATCACGGTCGGTATCGCTGCCACCCAGGACGATGTCAGTGCCACGACCGGCCATGTTGGTAGACACAGTTACGGAATTGATTCGCCCGGCCTGGGCGACGATTATGGCCTCGTGTTCGTGGTTCTTGGCATTCAACACCTGGTGAGGGACACCGCGTTTTCGCAACCGTTCGCTCAGATACTCCGAGTCTTCCACGGAGGTGGTGCCAATCAGCACCGGCTGTTTAGTCTCGTGAATGTTGGCAATGTCTTCAATTACTACGTTCCACTTGCCGTCTTCGGTCTGGAAGACCAGGTCCGAGTTATCTTCACGGCCCAGGGGTAGGTTGGTAGGCACCGAAACTACCTCAAGTCCGTAGATCTTGTAGAACTCGTCAGACTCGGTCATCGCCGTACCGGTCATACCGGCCAGTTTCTCGTACAGGCGGAAGTAATTCTGCAGCGTGATGGTGGCGTAGGTAATGCTCTCCCGCTGAATCTTGACGCCCTCTTTGGCTTCTACGGCTTGGTGCAGACCATCTGACCAGCGGCGGCCAGGTTGGAGACGGCCGGTGAAGTCATCAACGATGACCACCTCGCCTTCCTGCACTACATAGTCTTTGTCTCGGATCTTGTTGATCTCTGCTGTGAGGGCGTTCTCTAGATAGTGAACCTGATGAAAATTCTCAGGGTCATAGAGGTTGTCAATGTTGGTCCATTTCTCCATCTTGGCAATGCCTTCGGTGGTCAGAGAAATGGACTTGGAGCGCTCGTCAATTGTGAAATCGTCTTCGTCGTCCAGGCGGGTAACCAGCTTGGCGTAGGTCTGGTATAGCTGTACCGGCTCTTCTGCTGGGCCGCTGATTATCAGAGGTGTTCGGGCTTCATCAATGAGGATGTTGTCTACCTCATCGACGATGGCGTAGTGAAGTTCCCTCTGTACCCGGTTTGCTGCCTCCAACGCCATGTTGTCGCGGAGGTAATCGAAACCGAATTCGTTATTGGTGCCGTAGGTAATGTCAGCTTTATAAGCCTCCGGACGGGAGACCTGCCGGAGAAATTCCATGCCATTTGGCGCTTCAGTTACTTCCGGGTCGTATATGAAGCTGGCGTCGTGCTGCAAAACGCCAACTGTGAGGCCCAGGGCGTGGTAGACCGTACCCATCCAGACTGGGTCGCGGCGGGCCAGGTAGTCGTTAACGGTAACAACGTGGACGCCCTTGCCCTCGAGTGCGTTGGTGTAAACGGCCAGAGTGGCGACCAAGGTCTTGCCCTCTCCGGTCTTCATCTCTGCAATCTGACCCTTGTGCAAGACCAGTCCGCCAACGAGCTGAACGTCGTAGTGGCGTTGTTTAAGGCTCCGTCGGGCGACCTCCCGGACGGTTGCAAAGGCTTCAGCAACGATGTCGCCCAGGGACTCTCCTTCGGCCAACCGAGTCCGAAACTCCGCAGTCATTCCTTGGAGTTCCTCGTCTGTCATCTTCTGGAAATCAGGCTCAAGTTCGGTAATCCCTTTGGCCATGGGGGTTAGCCTCTTGATTGCCTTTGCGTTGGGGTCGCCAAGAACTTTTTGGAGAACGGAAACCATGGACTTTCAGACCTCTCAGATTATCACCGTGAACTGGCAGGCTGCATTGTGCATCCCGGTGGCCGGTTCCAGGCGTCTCAAATCCAATTATATTGTATCCAATGCCCTCTGTGGTTGCACGCCTAATCTAGTTAGAGATCAGGCAGGAAGGCAATGTTCAGGAGTGATTTAGTCGTGACTGCTGGCTAGATGCTCAGGCCTCGTAGATTGGTTAGTCCTGATTGACGCGTCCAGTCTTTGAGTTCGGCCAAGATTCGCCATGGAGCGTGCAGCCCAACTAAATTGGCACTACCTATCTGTACGGCAGATGCGCCGGCCAGGATGTATTCCGCTGCGTGCTCTCCGGAGAATATGCCGCCAATGCCGATTATGGGCACGTCTATTGCTTTGGAAACCTGGTAGACAAGGGCCAGGGAGATGGGGCGCAGACCGGGCCCGGAGAGCCCTCCGGTGATATTACCTAATACTGTCTGGCGAGTCTGGGTGTCTATATGCATGGCCGGCATGGTGTTGCAGAGGCTGATGGCATCGGCCCCGCCATCTACGGCCGCACGGGCAATTTCGACGATGTTGGGTACGTTGGGGGCTAGTTTGGCCAATATAGGCCGGTTCGTGTTGGCCCGGACGGCGGCTACCGCCTGGGCTGTGAGGCTGGCGCTGTGGCCAAAGAGTGATCCATCGGCCACATTTGGGCAACTGAGGTTCAGTTCAATGCCCTGGTAACCAGTACCTTTGTCGGCCATGGCAGCCATCTCTCCGAACTGTTCTACGGAGTCTGAGGCAAAGCTGAGTAGACAGGTGGCGTTCCATCGGCCCCAGCCAGGTGTGACGTCTTTTAGACCCGCTTCAATTCCGGGGTTGGTGAGGCCAATGGCGTTTAGAAATAGGATATCGCCAGCATCCCAGGCCTCCCGGTAGGACGTTGGGTACCACTGGGGTTCTGGGTTACCTTCCCTGGGAAGGTGGGTGAACGTTTTAGGGACTACGGCGCCCAGTTCACCCAAATCCATATCCTCGGTGATGCCCCTGCCGTAACCGTCGTAACCGAAGGTGCCGGAGGCAATCATCACCGGGTTGGCCAACCGCAGGTGGTGGGGGTTATTTGGGGCTAGGTCTACGGATAGGTCTAGCCCCTGAGCAGACTCTGTACTACTCGTCTCCCTCACCGTCTGTTTTTTCGGCTGAGTCGTCGTTCCCCTCCGCATCCTCACCTCCAACGGCTGGGCTAGCACCATCTTTGCCGTCTTGGCTTTCGTCGTTGCTAATTGGTTCGTTGGCTTCGTCTTCAGTGGTTTCTTGGGGTTCCTCGACGTTCATTTCGGGCGTTGAGTCGCCACTGTTGTCGTCGCCGTCGCCATCAGTGAAGATGTTGGGTTCGGGAGGAGCTTTTTCTTCAGCCGGTTTCTGGTCAAAGGCAGTGCTGGGGGCGCCGGTAGGAGCATCAGTTGCTCCCAACCAACCACCGGGTGACACTGCGGCAATGGCCGGTGCCCGTTCTGGTTTCAGCAGTTCTGCCATGCCGGGTATTTCTACCCGAGCAGGGATGAGCCTGCCGATGATGACGTTTTCTTTCAGTCCCTGGAGCCAGTCCTGTGCCCCGCTGACCGCTGCTTGGGTTAGCACCCTGGTGGTCTCCTGGAAGGAGGCCGCAGACAGGAAGCTGTCGGTCAAGAGGGATGCCCGGGTAATGCCGAGCAGGATGGGCTTGGCAGTGGAGGGCTCTCCACCTTCCGCCAGAACCTTATGGTTCTGGTCTTGGAACTGGAATTGGTCGACCATTTGGCCAGGGATTAAATCTGAGTCTCCGGTGGACTCCACCTGAACGCGGCGGAGCATCTGCCGGAGGATGATCTCAATATGTTTGTCATGAATCGCCACACCCTGGGAGACATAGACCTGTTGTACCTGGTTAACCACGTAGCTTTGCAGGTCATCCCTTCCTCGGATGTGCAGGATATCGTGAGGGTTCATGGGTCCGCTAATCAGCGGGTCACCGGCCCGAACGGTATCGCCATCACTTACCATCATGTAGGAAGACGCGTGAATGAGGTGTTCCCTGGCCTCAATGTCGTCCCACACTATGGAAATGATGTCTGAGTCGATCTCAATTCTGCCGCCAACGTTGGCGACTACCTGCTTAATGGATTCGCCCTCGCCAGATTCAGCAGCTTCCGCGGCTTCTTCGGCGGCCTTCTTGATGGCGGCCTTGGATTTTTTACCCTTGAGGGCTGGCATAGTCGTGGCCAGAACCATTCCGGGCTCCACGGTTTCGCCTTCGTCCACTAGAATCTGTCCACCTTCGGGTACCAGATAATCTTCGCGGAACTCCTCACTGGTGACGATGCGCAAGCGGCGGCCTTCCTCGTCAGATTCCATTTCTATTAGGCCGTCAATGTCAGCCAGGATGGCAGCGCCCTTGGGCACGCGGGCCTCAAAGAGCTCTTCCACGCGAGGTAGACCACTTGTAATGTCCAGACCGGCGATACCGCCAGTGTGGAACGTACGCATGGTTAGCTGTGTTCCAGGTTCGCCAATGCTCTGGGCGGCGATAATTCCAACAGCTTGTCCCATTGAAACAGTCTTGCCAGTGGCGGGTAGTCGGCCGTAACAGGCCTGACAAACGCCGCGGCGGCATCCGCATTTTAGGGGCGAGCGGACCGGAACCTCTCTGATGCCAGCATCAACTAATAGCTGGCCCAGGTCCAAGTCAATCTGTTGATTTCGCTCAAGCAGAATCTCCCCGGTTTCCGGGTGGGCGACCGACGCAGCGGCCAGTCTGCCGTTAATCCGGTCTGGAAGAGTCTTGCCGGTGGTGTCTTCCGGACGTGGAATCATCCAGTAGGCGTCCATGGACCCGCAATCTTCTTCTAGGACAATCATTTCTTGGGCAATATCGATTAAACGCCGAGTCAGGTAACCACTGTCTGCGGTTCTGAGGGCGGTGTCAGCCAGACCCTTTCTAGCTCCGTGAGTGGAGATGAAGTACTCCAGGGCGGTTAGACCCTCACGGAAACTGGACTTGATGGGCAAGTCGATGATTTTTCCTTTAGGATTGCTCATCAGACCGCGCATGCCAGCCATCTGTTTGATCTGGGAGATGTTACCTTTAGCGCCCGATACCGCCATGACAGCGATACCGCCGTAGTTGGGGAGCTCCTCTTCCACGAACTCAGTGGTTCTGTCAGAAGCAGCAGTCCAAGCTTCTACGGTTTTCGCGTAGCGCTCTTCCTCGGAGATCAGACCAGAAAGGTACTGATCCTCGAATTGGTTCACCTGTGCGGTGGTCTCGTCCAAAACTTCCTGTTTCTTACCCGAGACCTTGATGTCATTGATGGCAATTGTGATTCCAGACTCGGTAGCGTAGTGGAATCCCAGGTCTTTGACGCCGTCCAGTACGTTGGCTGTCTCTTCGTTGGAGACGGTTCGGTACAGGGTGGCGGTCAGGTCTTTAAGGGCTCCCCGGTTCATCAGGATGTTCTGGTAACCAATCTCCACGGGAAGAATCTCATTGAAGATCATCCGACCCATAGTGGTCTCCAGCCATTCGCCGTCATAGTTACGCACTTCTCTGACTGAGATGGGAGCGTGTAGGTCAATGAGGTCAGACGCGTAAGCGATGTTGGCCTCGTAGAAGTCGTTGAATTTGCCGCCGTGGCCGTCGGTCTTCTCCCTGATTTCAGTCAGGTAGTAGCAACCCAACACCATGTCTAGCGTCGGCGCGACCAGCGGTTCTCCAGAGGCGGGTGACAGCATGTTGTGCGTGCTGAGCATGATTTCTTTGGCTTCAAGCACTGCCATCCGCGATAGAGGGACGTGAACGGCCATCTGGTCACCGTCGAAGTCCGCGTTGAAGGCGGAACAGACCAACGGATGAATCTGGATGGCGTTTCCTTCAATGAGTACCGGCATGAAAGCTTGGATGCCCAGCCTGTGTAGCGTGGGGGCGCGGTTGATTAAGACCGGCCGGTCTTTAATCACATCTTCCAGGATGTCCCAAACTTCCCCGCGAGCCCTCTCCACCATGCGCTTGGCATTCTTGATGTTGGGGGCAATGCCCAAAATCACCAGCCGGTGCATGACGAACGGTTTGAACAGTTCTAGGGCCATGCGCTTGGGTAAGCCGCATTGGTCCATTTTTAGTTCGGGACCCACCACGATGACGGAACGTCCGCTGTAGTCCACCCGCTTACCGAGTAGGTTCTGACGGAAACGTCCCTGTTTGCCGCGCAGCAGGTCAGACAATGACTTTAGCTTGTGGTTATGGCTGCCCTGAATGGGGCGGCCACGGCGGCCGTTATCGATTAGAGCGTCAACGGCTTCCTGCAGCATGCGTTTTTCGTTGCGGATGATGATCTCCGGCGCACCAAGAGACATGAGCCTCTTCAACCGGTTGTTGCGGTTGATCACCCGGCGGTATAGGTCGTTCAGGTCGCTGGTGGCGAACCGGCCACCGTCCAACTGCACCATGGGGCGCAGTTCCGGAGGCAGCACCGGCAGCACGGAGAGAATCATGTCCTCAACGCGGTTGCCGCTGTTCCGGAAAGACTC
>CAVODA010000022.1:0-11488 GCA_963694265.1 Dehalococcoidia bacterium | reverse complement strand
TCAATGGGTCACCCAGGAATCATGGTACCGCAGAGGCTATGCGATTCTTCCGGCAAAAATAGTCTGCGCCAACAGTAACTTACCGATATGCGGAGCGCAATCTGCGTGCTATAATCTCTCCAAATTACGTCTGGCCCGGTGACTAGTTGGTTTAGACGCAAAGCAAAGTCTCACGAGATTCAGATAGAGAAATTTGGGAGGATTAAGATGGATAAAGGCGAGACAACTTTTGACGCTGGTTCGGTAGAAATTGCGATGAGCTATCGCAAGGAAATCATGGACGACCAAGGCCTGTGCGTGCAGGTTTATTCCGTGGTTGACGGCACCGACACTGAGATTCTTCGGTTCGACTGCTTCGACCAGGCCCCTCATTATCACTACGGGCCGGAAAACCACAATATCCGCTTGTTCCTGGACAAGACCACGGCGGGAAACCCCCTTGGTTGGACCATCAACAATCTGCGTAACAACATGACCGACATGGTTCGCCGGTCCGGATACGAAGCCCTGGCCGACACTTTGGAAAAGACTCCGGTCAAAGAGGCTATTCTGGACGAGGTTGAGGCCAAGGCCCGTGACATGGTTCGAGGAGACCGCCGCACCGTCCACCACATGATGCCCGAATTGGTTGATGGAGATAAGATCGAAGCCGGAAACATCCGGTTCGGACTAGAGTATCGCCACCTGCCTCAGATCAATGACGAAGGGATGGCCATCCACGTGCTGTCCGATATCGCAGGTCAAGAAGTGGAAGTTTTGGCCTTTGACTGTTTCCAGGTTGCGCCTCACTATCATTATGGCCCCCGAAACCAGGATGTCCGCATCTATTGGGACGTCACCACCTCCGGTGAGACCTTGAAGTGGACCCTCGACCAGTTCAAGGGCGGCAAGCTCAAGACCATGATAGAGCGCGCCGGCTACCCCAGCATCGCTTCTGAGTTGGACGAGAGCCTGATTCAAGAATTGATGCCCAAAATCGAGAAACGGTCCTGGGATCTGGTTGCTGCCAACAACAGCTAACCCGCAACCCTCGTAGCACGGCAATTAAAAAGAGTCCTTCCCAACACTGTTGGGAAGGACTCTTTTTTGTGTCATGTGACCGCCGACCTACATCATCGTGTAACCGCCGCTTACGCTCAGGGTTTGGCCGGTTATGAAGCTGGCGGCGTCGGAGGATAGGAAGACTACGGCGTTGGCTACTTCTGACGCCTTGCCCATGCGGCGGAATAAGTAGTTGCGCTCTACCTTTTCTTTGACTTCCTCGGTGAATATGGAACGCATCTCCGTCCACATACTCTCGCCGCTGATTTCTTCTTCGTCGGGCGGTACCACTAGTCCGGGGCAGACCACGTTCAGCCGCAGGCCATAGCGGCCGGTCTCCCTGGCCACTGACTTGCTCAGTGCGATCACCCCGGCTTTGCAGGCTGAGTAGACTGCCTCTCGGTATTCGCCCATACGCCCGGCATCAGAGCTGATGCAGACTATGGACCCAGATTCGCGCTCAATCATGCCAGGCAGCACGGCGTGGATGCAGTTGATGGCTCCCCAGAGGTTGACCTGGACCTCCCGCTCCCACTCGCTGCGGGGCTTCTCCATGAACAGCCGGTCTACAGTCCAACCCACGTTGTTGACCAACACGTCTACTGGTCCAAACTTGGCGATGGCCGTTTCAATCATGGTGGCTACTTTTTCCGGGTCAGTAACATCGGTCGGGATGACATTTACCACTGCGCCGGTGTCCATGGCGGCCACTTCTGCGGCGACTTTATCTCCCTGCTCCGGCACCAACTCGGCGATGGATATTCGGGAGCCTTCTGTGCCGAATGCGTGGACGATGGCGCGGCCAATGTTGGTGCCGCCGCCAGTGACGATGACGTGTTTACTCCGTAGTCCTAGTTCCATGTGAATTCTCCTTGCGGTTATTGGTTACGTGAAAAACCTGGGTTGGTGGCGGTTAAAACAAATGCGGGCTAAAGGTCTCTCGGGCTACAAATCTGCGGAGAGGGGTTCTGGCGGGCTGACCCGTGGCACTCCCCCGAACCGAAGCCGCAGCAAGCCCTTGATGTCTTCTTTGGCGGTGCTGACCACGTGGACGGTAGATGTTGGGTCGTCGTCCCATTTGACGGGCACGGAGGAGATCTTAAACCCGCGTTTGGCGCCAATGACCAACAATTCAGTGTCAAAGAACCAGTTGTTGTTCTCAATGTTGGGGATGATTGCCTTGGCGGTCGCCCGAGTCAGGGCCTTGAAGCCGCATTGAGCGTCGGGCAGGCCGGTGAAGAACATGATGTTGATCAGGCGGTTGTAGGCCCGGGAGATGAACTCCCGTTTGAAGCCACGGTTGACGTTGGACTCTTTGCTCAGTCGGCTGCCCACGGCGATGTGGCTGCCAGACTCCAATGCCCGGATGAGTTGGGGGAAATGAGACAGGTCAGTGGAAAGATCAGCGTCCATGTAGCTGACAATGTCGGCCTGACTATCGAGCCAGGCTATTTTTAGCGCTCTTCCCCGGCCCTTCTGAGGGATGCGGAGATAGTTAACCCCCGGATACTGCCGGCAGAGCATCTCTGACACCGCTTGCGTGCCGTCATTCGATGCGTTGTCGGCAATGGTCACCTGCCAGGGATTGGTCAGGTTGCTCGCCAGGAACTCGGTCAGGGCTTTAATAGTGCGCGGGAGAACCTCTTCCTCGTTGTAAACTGGAATGGTTATGTCAACAGTCGCGCTCACTGGTGAGCCGGGGTTTTTTTGAACAGGTAGATACCTGTGCTATGGCTCATCACTACAGCCAATTTGCGGATCATATGGACCTCGAGAACTGGACTAATGCCGGAAGTGGCGGACGCCCGTGAATACCATGGCCAGCCCGGCCTTGTCGGCGGCGGCAATCACTTCGTCGTCGCGAATGGACCCACCAGGCTGCACGATGGCGGTGATTCCAGCCTCGGCGGCCAGCTCAATATTGTCGGCAAAAGGGAAGAACGCGTCTGATGACAGCACGCAGCCCTTGGCTTTGTCTCCGGCGGCGCGTTGGGAAAGGTGCACGCTGACCACCCGGTTTGGTTGCCCGGCGCCCATGCCTACCAGGGCCAAGTCTTTAACAAAGACAATGGCGTTGGACTTGATGTGCTTGGCCGCCTTCCAGGCAAAGGCCAAGTCTTTCATCTCGCTATCTGTGGGCTCGCGCTGGGTGGCCACAGTCCAGGTGCTGGGGTCTTCAGCTATGGCATCTGCGGTCTGCACCAGGATTCCCCCGGTGATCGGTCGCAGGTCATAGGCTGCGGTCTCAGGTTGCTTGTCGATGGCCAAGACCCGCAGGTTTCGTTTCTTTTGCAGAATCTCTAGGGCAGCGGGTTCATAGTCGGGGGCGATGACCACCTCGTAGAACACCGGCTCCATGGCCTCAGCGGCTGCGGCGGTCACTGTGCGGTTGAAGGCAACGATTCCGCCAAAGGCGCTGATAGTGTCGCCTTCGTAAGCCTGCAGGTAAGCCTCGGCGATGTTTTCTCGGCTGGCGAGACCACAGGAGTTGGCATGCTTCACCACAGAGACCGTTGCTTCGGCAAAGTCGGACGCTGTGCGCCATGCGGCGTCGGCGTCCATCAGGTTGTTGTAGGAAAGCTCCCGGCCGTGTAGCTGGCGGGCGCCGGCCATGCCAACCGGGTTGCTGGTCGGAGCGTAGAGAGCGCCGCTTTGATGCGGGTTTTCGCCGTACCGGAGTCCGGAAATCTTCTTCAAAGAGATGGTCAGCGATTCAGGAAGTTCATCTTCAGAACCCTCGCTGGCCATAAGATAAGCGGTGACGGCGGCGTCGTAGGTCGAAACATGGTCAAAGGCCTTGGCGGCCAGGCTGCGCCGGTCTTCGACGGAAAGTCCGCCGTTGGCCAGCTTCTCGCCGATCCAATCGTAATCTGCTGGGTCCACTACCACGGCGACCGATGGGAAATTCTTGGAGGCGGCGCGGAGCATGGTCGGGCCGCCAATGTCGATGTTCTCCAAAGCGTCGGCCAGGGTTACACCGGGCTTGCTGATGGTCTCAACAAATGGGTAAAGGTTGACCACTACCAGGTCGATCGTATCCAGGTTTTGGGCCTTTAATTCAGCCATGTGGTTCGGAGAGTCACGCCGGGCTAAAAGACCCGCGTAAATCGATGGGTGCAGGGTTTTGACCCGACCCTCTAGAATCTCCGGCGACCCGGTGTAATCAGCTACCTGTCCCACCGTGAGCCCGCCTTCCTCGGTCAGGGTGCGGTGGGTGCCGCCGGTGCTTAGCAGTTCGTAACCGGCAGCTACCACCTGGCGGGAAAATTCAACTATTCCAGTTTTGTCATAGACGCTGAGCAGTGCTTTCAACATCCTCTCCGTCTTTTATAAAGATTTGTGTGGTGAATTGTTGGTCAACCATTCACCAACGGTTAAATTAAGGTTCTGGGCTGGCTAGTCTTTGATGACCACCTGTTCGCGGTCGCCTCGGTCAATCATCTTGCCGATGACAACCGCGTCTGGCAGACATTCCAGTACCTTCGAAACATTTTCTTCCGGACAGACCGCGACCATGCCAAGACCCATATTAAATACTTGGTACATCTCTTCGTCGCTTATCCCTCCCGTTTTTTGAATCAATTCAAATATGGGCAATACCGTCCACGACCTGCTGTTGATCTCCGCCGCTAGGTCGTTGGGTAGTATGGATGGTAGCTTGCCGGGCAGCCCACCGCCGGTAATGTGGGCCAGGCCTGTAATCAGGTTCAATACCGGCTCCATCAGGGGGTAGTAACTGCGATGGGGTACCAAAAGTTCTTCGCCCAGTTGGTGGTTCAGTTCATCAAAACGTTGGTAAAGAATATTGGGGTTCTCATCGGTCTTGAACACCTGTCGCACCAGGGAGAAACCGTTGGTGTGGAGTCCGCTAGATGGAACGCCAATCAAAACCTGGCCAGCCTTGATGTTTTGCGACTCAAGAAGCTGGTCGCGTTCCACTGCGCCGACTACAAACCCGGCCAGGTCCATCTCGTCTCCGGTGTAGACCTGGGGCATCATTGCCGTCTCGCCGCCAATCAGGGAGCAACCAACCTCAAGACAGCCCCAGGTGATCCCACGCATGAGGTTATCCAGCCGTTGGGTGTCCAGGTTGCTGAAGGCCACGTAGTCTAGGAAAAACAGGGGTTTGGCACCCCTGGTGAGGATGTCATTGACGTTCAAGATGACCAAGTCTTGTCCCACGGACTCAAAGTGTCCAAGCTGGGCCGCAATCTTGATCTTGGTGCCCACGCCGTCAGTGCTGGCGACCAGAACTGGTTCCCGGTATCCCGAAAGCTGGTAGAGGCCGGCAAAACTGCCGGAACTGTCCAAAACTTGAGGACTATGAGTAGTAGCGGCGAACCCTTTGATTCGCTCTTTCAGGCCGTCCATCCGGTCCAGGTCAACGCCTGATTCCCGGTATGCGTCACTTGCCAAAATTAGAATCCTCCCGTTCCCATCCGCCCGGCGGCAGGCAGGGTGAATTACCGCTGTAAAAGGTTAATTCACAGGGGGCACAATGGCAAGGGGTAATTGGGGTTATCCAGGGTTATTTACGGGGTTATTCGCGGGGATATTTACGGGGATATCCAATCGTTGGGAAAATGGTCGGGTAAGGCGTGTTTGGGCCAACAATTGCCTGGGGGTGCTGGTACTGGATATGCCTGGGTTAATCGGCGCTGGAAGTACCCTGGTCCAAGGCGAACTTTGACAGCTCTAATTGGACAGGCACTGGGTAGTTGCCAGTGAAACAAGCGTCACAGAAGCCGCCTTTGGAACCGCCGACCACTTTTAATAGACCCTCAACGCTGAGGTATCCCAGAGTGTCAGCGCCAACCTTTGCTCGTATCTGTTCCAGTGTGTTGTTGGCGGCGAGTAGTTCTTCACGGGTGGCCATGTCTACGCCCATAAAACAGGGGTGCTTGATCGGGGGAGCACACACACGCATGTGAACCTCTTTGGCGCCGCCCTTGCGGAGCAGGTTCACAACATGAGGGGTTGTGGTGCCACGGACGATGCTATCGTCCACCACTACCAATCGTTTGCCTTGGATTACTTCCACCAAGGTGTTGAACTTTTGACGCACACCCAAATCGCGCAACCTTTGCTCGGGTTCAATAAAGGTTCGGCCCACGTAACGGTTCTTCACCAAGCCTTCACTGAAAGGAATACCCGATTCTTGGGCGTATCCCACTGCAGCGGCGGTGGAAGAGTCTGGTATTCCAATCACAAGGTCGGCTTCCACTGGGTGTTCTCGGGCTAACTGAGCTCCCAGCTCCTGGCGAACCGAGTGGACCAACTGTCCGGCCATGATACTGTCCGGCCGAGCAAAATAAATCAGTTCAAAAACACAGAGTGCGCTACGCCCTGTGCGACCAGACCAGATGGCGGTGTGGAGGCCGTTGCCGTCGACGACGAGGACCTCGCCCGGATCAAGTTCACGTACATACTCAGCGCCAAGGTGATCTAGGGCGCAGGATTCTGATGCCACAATCCAGCCGCCGTTCAACTTGCCCAGACAGAGTGGCCTGATACCCAGCGGGTCTCGGGCTGCGATCATGGTGTCTTTGGTCTGAATGACAATGGAATAAGCCCCTTCCAGTTGGCGCATGCATTGGAAGACACGTTCTTCCCAGGTTGCACCGGTGGCGTGGGCCAATAATTGGGCGATTACTTCAGTGTCTGTAGTGGAGGTGAAGGTGGTGTTCCATTCGTCTTGGAGCTGCTCCTTCAATTGGAGGGCGTTGATGATATTGCCGTTGTTAGCTACGGCCAATTGACCGTACTGGCTATCAACCAACAGTGGTTGGGCGTTGCAGAGTTCGCTGCTGCCGCTGGTGGAGTACCTGGTATGGCCAATGGCCATGTCTCCGACCAATGGATAAAAGTCTGGTTCTCTGAATATCTGAGTAACCAGACCCATGTCAGCATGGACTACAACGTTCTCGCCGTTAGCAGCAGCAATCCCGGCGCTCTCTTGCCCGCGGTGCTGCAGGGCAAAAAGACCAAAAAATGCCAAACGGCTAGCATCCCCTTCCGGGGTGTATAGCCCAATTACCCCGCACTCTTCGTTGGGGGTATCAAACGGGGCGCGGCCGAAGGAAAAATCGAACTCGCTACTCACGATATTATTTTATGTAATCCAAATCGCAGTGGTCAACAACAAAAATCACCAGTTAAATGACTTTCGAATACTGCTATTCAGTATAAGTTAAATTTGGCCCGTACTGAACATCCAATTTCTATCGATTTACCGGTCGATTTCTCAACGAAGTTTTTCGATGTTGATTGGAGGTCAGTTAATAATGATGCCGTGATTCTAGCCAACAAGACAGGTACCAAGGTACCTACCTAGTGGCCTGTTAGTCCCGTTTCGGCCGAATCGTTACTTTACGACCTTCGCCCTCTCCGGTACTTTCAGTGGCCACACTGGGGTGATCCGTAAGGCTCGTGTGGATGATACGACGGTCTGCCGGAGGCATGGGTTCCAGGGTTATGCTCCGGTTGGTCTGAGCCACTCTTTCAGCTATATTGGTGGCCATCTCCCTTAGAGAAGCCTCTCTCCGTTGGCGATAGTTCTCAACATCGAGTACAACCCTAACGCCGTTAAATTGCTTTCGGACGATTAAGTTTACCAAGAATTGCAGAGCTTGCAACGTTTGGCCACGGCGTCCAATAAGTAAACCAGAGTCTTCTCCGGCTAGGTCAATGATAGGCCCGCCTGACTCAGGGTCATGGGCGGCCCTGAGGGTGCGGCTGACGTTTACGCCGGCTGCCTCTAGTATGTGGCCAACAGCATCTGTGGCCACTCCTGCGGCGGTGGTTTCACCCTCTTCTGTGGCCACCCCTGCGTCGGTGGTTTCACCCTCTGATGTAGTTGGCACTCCGGCTTCGTTATGGTCTGCGGAGATCCGAGTAACCTTGACTTGGGCTAGTTCTGAGCCGATGCCCAAGAAGCCAGTTTTACCCCTACTTAGTATTTCTACCTCGGCCTCGTCTCGGTCGGCGTCGAGCTCTTTCAGTGCTAGCTCTATTGCTTCGTCGACGGTTCGGGCGCTCCTCACTATCTCTTCCATCTTCTACCATCTCCTCCTGTGAATCATTTTGGGATGGACTGCCTGCCGCCACCGGCGCTGCTTGCGGCGCAGTTTTGGGGAATATCGGGAATAGGGGTCCCCAGCCACCAGTTACGAAATATTGGATTGCTATACCAATCACGTTTGATGTAGTCCAGTACAAGGCCAGGCCGCTGGGCAACGTGTACGAGAAGAACGCAATCATCAGGGGCATCAGCCAGAGCATCATTGCCTGGTTTCCGGCCTGTCTGGGGTCAGTAGACGGCTGCATGGTCATCTTCTGTTGAACCCACGTGGAGGCGAAGACGAGCGCTGGCATGATGATGTTCGTGGGGTCGGATTTTGCCAAATCCAGCCATAGGAACCCGGAGTCCATTGGCGCCGCCGAGAAGATGGGCGCTATGGGTATCCAAGTGTACATCTTCTCTGAAAGGCCAACCAGGTTGTCAGGTCTGGAGAATACTACCTGTATTAGCACCCGGAACAGTCCAATCAAAACGGGCATCTGGACAACCATTGGGCCCAGGCAGCCAAAGGGGCTTACACCGGCCTCTTTATAGAGGCGCATGGTCTCTTGGGAGACACGAGCGCGGTCTCTGGCGTATCGGTCTTGAATCTCTTTGATCTTGGGCTGAAGCGAACTCATGGCCCGCATCTGCCTAAGTTGCTTCAGTGTCAATGGCATGGTGATTAGACGTATCAGGGCAGTCAGTACGATGATTGCCAAGCCCATCTGGCTGAATAAGATGGTGTAGAGCACCACCAGCATGTTGAGCATGGGCCGAATGATTACTTCGGTCCAAAGGAGTGAAATGATCTCCAAAGAGACCTACCTTGTGGCCGGCGAAAACGCCGGAGTGTAACGAATAAATTTCCCGGTAATTTTCTTGGTGGATTTTTGGGTTAGTTGTTGCATGAACCGTCCCGGGTGTCCCAGCACCAAGCAGTTTCTCCGACTTTCAGATCAATACGTCTGACGCGGCGGTCCTGCGAACCGACGAAAACTGAGTCGCCGTCCGCAAATAAAGCGGCATTGACCTCGGCGTCCAACTTGATTGGATTGGACAGTTCACGGCCGATACCCTGATTTGCAGTCCCAGTGTCTAGCACTATCAACTCACCATCTCTGTTGACCACCACCAGACCTCGGTCAATCATAACGGGCTGAGAGACTATGGAGCCACCAACATGGTGCTTCCATAGCAGATTACCGTTGGTGTCCAAGGCGTAGATGTTGCCATCCATGTTAGGGGCGAAAATTGTCTTGCCGTCTGTTACGGCTCCGGCCCAGAACCAATTATCGGCTTCATAAGACCAGGCTAGAGAAACGTTGCCATCGGAATCCTGTGATAGGGCATACAGGCTTTTATCAAAGGAACCAAAGATAATCTTGTCGTCAAACAATAAAGGCTTTCCGGCAATTACGCCGTCGGTCTCGTATTGCCAGATCTCTTCGCCACTGCTCAGTCTTACGGCGTAGGCTTTGTAATCATGGGAACCAAAGTAGGCGATGCCATTCTCAATAACAGGAGTGGACCAGATGGTGTCACCGGCTTGGAAGGGTTTCTCCCAGAAGTTCTCACCAAAGTCTGCCGTGTAGGCATTTAGCTGACCGTCTTCATCGGCCGACAATATGATGTTGTTCATTGGATCGTAGGCCAGCCCGGCCACCAACGGATCCAATTCTTCAACCAGCCCTTTGGGTCTACGCCAACCGCCGTCGTTTAGGCTGCCGTTCTCTTTATTGAGCGCGTAGACATACCCATCTATTCCCGCCACATAGAGCAGGTTTCCCTGAATCACTGGAGCGGTATATGAACCGCCAATGTCGGCTTGGTCTATGGAAGTGGGGAAGGACCATTTCTCCCGTTGAGCTACGCCTTCAAACCCGTTGTCAATGAGGGCAACCACTTTTCCATCTTTGGTGCCAACGTAGACCACTCCATCTTCACTGACTGGAGGGTTCCACCCATCGCTTTCATCCCCAATGTTTCCTGTGCAGCCGGCAATCAGAGGCAATAGGAAAAGAGCAAATAGGATTAGAAACCGTCGGCTTATTATACGTTTGGAGCTGACAGAGCTTTTGCGGGTTCGGGACCTTTGTAGTTCTGGTATAGCGATGTTGTTGTGGATGATAGGTTCCCACGGCTGCTTGAGCAGATTAATATGTGGAGATTTAATATTTCTCACGGTACGGGGTCGTATCCTTGACCGCCCAGCGGGCGACAGCGGCCGAGGCGTTTCACGCCAAGCCAAACCCCTTTTAGCACTCCGTACTTCTCCACGGCCTCTTGAGAGTAGTGCGAGCAACTAGGGAAATACCGGCATGACGTGGGCAACATGGGTGAAAGGGTTTTTTGATAAAACCAAATCACCGATAACACGGCAAACTTCATTTAGGTGAATCCAATAGGCGATTCCAGCAGAAAAAACCAGGTGGTAGTTGATTCCTCTGCCGTGTCACTTAGTTGATCCGTTCGTTGGTCGGTCGGAAGATTGATTAGCAAATCGATCTGCTGTTAATCAAAGAACTTGGTCCACAGTTGGCCCTGAACCGTTGGGAGATGGAGTTTTCTCCACCAGGTTGGCGCGTTGTAACAGATTATCGGTTGCGTTTTTCAGGTCTTGGTACTTGGCAGTTCCGGCACCACGCCGGACAATGAACAGAGCGTCCCAGCCAGCCTTGATCTGGTTCAATCTAACCGCTTCTCGCAAACGTCGTTTCACCCTGTTTCTCACAGCAGCATTACCAATGCGTTTATTCACCAGAAAACCGAAGCGGCTGCAGTCGGAGCCATTTGCCAGGTATCGGATTACCAATAACCTGTTGGCCGCGTTACTGCCCTCCACGTGAATCTGGGTGAACCTTTTGCTGCCCGTTAGCCGTTGCCTGTGCTGCATTACCAGGCTGAACCATTAGAAGGGTTACTGGTGGGGTTACAGATTAAGCTTTTACTCAAGCTATTGGGTGAGTTAAGGGAGACCGACGTTATACGGTTAGCTGGTGACGGCCTTTAAACCGCCGACGTTTAAGAATCGCCCTGCCGTCAGATGTACTGGAACGGTGGCGAAAACCATGCACGCGAAACCTGCGTCGTTTCTTGGGTTGATAGGTACGTTTAGGCACAAAGACACATCCTTACTCCGAAGAATTATAGGCGTGCCTAAATATTGCGTCAAGGAGTTAACAGTAGAGTCTGTGTTTGAATTTACCCATTTTTCACTAATTTACGTCGGAACTAGACGGACGCACAAATGCCAGGCGATAATTAGTTGCCCAGAGATCGTCATATCCTTCCAGGCCTAACTCTCTTCGGCCAGCGTTATTCCAGAGACACATTGTGTCTCTACGACCGTGGTTCCCCAACCATGGGTCATGCAGGAATGCCACG
>CAVODA010000021.1:0-12003 GCA_963694265.1 Dehalococcoidia bacterium | reverse complement strand
CAACAGCGGCGACGCACTACCGGTGGAATACCGCATCACCGGTCTACAGCCGGAACCTTGGCAACCCTGGCACGGCCTGATTGCCTACAAAGTTCGCCACATATCCATGGGCGTTTTCGAGTCCAAGATCTGGCGAGCGCGGATGGTCCGTGAGATGGGGGCTGAAACCGCTGGCAAGCTCTTCCCAGGTGTTGAGCCGGGTTTCTTGATGATCCTGCCCCCTGGCTCCACCTCTCCCGGCCCCCTGGATGAAGGCCTGAAGGAACTCACCGAAGGCGCAGCCGGGCTTAACTATCTGAATGAGATGGACTCGGGCAGCAATAGTTGGGTCCTCTGCGGCGCTGAGACGGCCACTGGCAAGCCCATCCTGGCCGGGGACTCCCATAGGGCACTGGACACGCCCAACTCCTACTATCAGAACCAAGTGGCCTGTCCGGAATTCGACGTGGTGGGCCTGTCTTTCCCTGGCGTACCCGGATTCCCTCACTTTGGCCACAATGGCCGGGTATCCTGGAGCGTCACCCACACCGCCGCAGACTACCAAGACCTGTATATCGAGCAGTTCAAAGACGGCGAGCCTGGCAAGTATTTATTCAGAGACCGGTGGCTAGATGCGGAGACGTTCCACGAGACCATCAAGGTCAAAGATGGCAGCGACGTTCAGACGACGGTGACGGTCACCCAACACGGACCGATTATCTCTGGCGACCCAGCCCAAGGGTCTGGGCTGGCCTTCAAATACACGGCCACGGAGAAAGCTTCCACCTGGCCGGAAATACTCTGGAAAATGCTGAGGGCGGAGAACAGTCAGGAGTTGGTGGACTCCATGGAGGGCTGGGTTGACCCTTGCAACAACCTGCTCTTTGCCGACATACACGGCGATATGGGTTATCTCTGCCGGGGGCGCATACCCATTCGCTCTAGGGTCAACGGCTGGCTTCCGGTGCCGGGTTGGACCGGCGAGCACGAGTGGGAAGGGGATATTCCCTTTGATGAGCTGCCAATTTCCGTCAACCCACCGGAGGGCTATATCGCCACGGCGAACAACAGACCAGTGGGAGATGATTATCCCCACTACATCGCCATCGACTTCACACCTGAGTTCAGGGTCAAGCGGGTTACTGCGGGACTCAAGTCGTTGACCAGACCCACGGCAGAAGACATGGCCCAGGTGCACGCACAGCGGTTGTCCATCCCGGCGTTGGCCTATCAGAGTGTGGTCAAGCAACTGGAACCTCAGGATGAGCTGAGCAAGGCGGCCAAAGAACGACTTCTAGACTGGAACTGTGAGATGGACGCCGACAAGGTCCAGCCCACAATCTACAGCGCCATGCGCGACGCCCTGTTGCAAGAGGTATTGGAGACCAACCTGACGGAGAAGCTGGCCTACGAAGCTTGGCACCCGGCAGACAGGGGTTTGGGTTCTTTCTCCAATCGACTCAAGGCGCGGTTGGTGGCGATGATCGGCCAGGATGATTGTTCACTGCTGCCCAAGCGTGACACCTGGCCCACCGCGGTTGCACGGGCGTTGTCCAAGGCAGTGGTGACGCTGACCGAACGGCTGGGAGACGACATTGACCAGTGGCAATGGGGCAAGGTGCACCAGGCCCGCCCCAAGCACAATCTGTCGGCGGCGTATCCAGACCTGGCAGAACTGCTAGACCCGCCAGCCATCCCCACCAGCGGCGATGGCGATACACCGCTCCAGGGTGGTTATTCGCCGGCGAATCCCAACACGGTTACAAGCCTATCTGTGGCCCGTTACTCCTACGACCCATCAAACTGGGATGATTCCCTCTGGGTGGTGCCGCTGGGCAGTTCCGGGCATCCGGGCAGCGAGCACTATGCCGACCAGTCTGAGACCTGGCGTCAGGTCAAGATGATTCCCATGGGTTACGACTGGGACAACATCAAGGGCTCGGCTGAATCAGAGCAGAATTTAGAACCGGGCTAGCGAACCCGGCTAAAAACTTGATTAGGAACGGAGTTCTTCACCCAGTAGGTCCAGTGCAGCTTTGGCGGCCCCTTGCTTGCAGGCATCGCGGTCGCCTGGCAGTAGGACTTCAATGGCCCTGTCTTGTCCGCCTTTGATTGCGAGACCGATCCAGAAGGTGCCAATGGGTAGTCCGGCCCGACCGGCAGCAGGGCCGGTGACGCCGGTGGTGGACACTGCATAGTCGGTGCCGCACAGTTCCAGTACACCTCTAGCCATCCCAATGGCCATCTCGCTGCTCACGGTGCCGTGAGTGGGAGAAACGTCAGCAGCCACGCCTAGAACTTTCTCTTTAAGACCGCCGGTGTAGGCAATGACGCCACCGGGAAAATACTTGGAGCTACCGGGAATCGCGCCCAGCATGTAGCCGATCAGTCCGGCGGTGTCTGCTTCAGCCACTGAAACTGTCTTACCCTGCTCAGTTAGGATTTTTGCAATCTCTTCAACGTCCATAAAAGTTCTCCTCTTAGCGTTAACGCTTGCTTATGATTACGGTTTTTGTAACAGAATGAAAAATTCTCTGTTGCCGGCGTCGCCCTGTATCGGCGAACGGCAGATGTTTCTGACTCGGATTCCCTGACCAACGGCCCAGTTGACCGTCCTGCCCAGCACATTGGCATGTACTTTCGGGTCTCTGATTACGCCGCCCTTTCCTACTTGGCCTTTCTGGGCCTCAAACTGGGGTTTAACCAGCGAAACTATGAAATGGCCCGACTTCAGGTGGCTCATGGCCTCCGGGATCACCATGGAGATGGAAATGAACGAGACGTCCATCACCATCAGGTCCACCGGCTCTGGAAGCTCAAATGGGTAGCGGGCGTTGGTCTTCTCCATTACGACCACTTGCTCGTCCTGGCGTAGGCCGTAATTCATCTGTCCGTGGCCAACATCAACTGCGTAGACCTTGCGCGCGCCGCGTTGCAGCACACAGTCTGTAAACCCGCCGGTGGACGCGCCAACGTCCAGCACAGTCAACTCGGCCACATCAACTTGGAACTCATCCAGGGCGTGGGCCAGTTTGACACCGCCCCGACTGACAAAGGGCAAACGGCCCTTAACCTCAAGCTCAACGTCTTCCGGGAGTGTGGAGCCGGCTTTAAGAACTCGGCCTGCCGGGGTGTAGACCTTGCCCTCCATAATCAGGGCTTGGGCCTGTTCGCGGGAGTCGGCCAGGCCACGATCAAAGACGAGACGGTCGGCCCGGATTTTAGCTGGACGTGCTGTCAAAAGGTCTCTTTTTCTGCTTGTTTAAGCTGGTTGATTATTCTGGTGGTTCAAGCTGGGTAAGGCCGCCAATAATATGGCCGCTATTCGCCAGTAAAGTTGGGGCGGCGCTTTTCCAAAAAGGCTTTGTAGCCTTCCAGGTAATCTTTGGTGTCAAACTGGGTCAAGGGTAAGTCGTCCTCTTCTTTGGTGAGGTTCTCCAATGATGGTTTGTTCTGGACTTGCTGCATGGTCAGCTTGTTAACGGCGTGAGACAGGGGCGCTAGTGACGCTATGTCATTCGCCAGTTTGTAGGTGTAATCATTTAGGTCGTCCGGCTTCACCACCTGGTTGACCAGGCCGATCCTGAGTGAGTCTTCAGCGTTCAGCAACCGGGCAGACAGCAGGATATACATGGCGTTGCCCTTGCCTACCAAGTTGACCAGTCCACGCATCTCGCGGTGGCCGATGCTGATGCCAAGTTTGCCCACCGGGATGCCCATTCGGCTGTCGTCGCTGGCTATGCGCAGGTCGGTTGCCACGGCCAATTCGCAACCGCCGCCCACAGCAAAACCCTTAATCATGGAGATGGTCGGTGTGGCCATTTCTGACAGGGTTTTGAGTGCGCCGTTCACGGCGTCGTTGTAGCCCCGGCCCTTGGTGGAATCGGAGCGGTAATCGTCGAAATCTTGGATGTCGGCCCCAGCTGAAAATGCCTCGCCGCCGGCCCCGGTAATCACCACGGCCCGAACGCTACGGTCTGCGTCTAGTTTCTGCATGATATCGGCAAATTCGCGCCACATTGCAAAGCTAATAGCGTTGCGTTGGCTTGGGCGATTGAAAGTGACCGTGGCCACGGGGGATGCGGAGTCCAAAAGGATATGGTCGTTCAAGTCGTTGGTGTCCTGTTTTGCCGGTATGCAGAGCAATTGGCACGCTGATTTGGGAGTGCTAGGCCAGTATAGCTCCCAGTTTGTTGGGTGTCACCACCAGCTAATCTGGAACAAAAAATAACGGCGGGCAAGATGCCCGCCGTTAAGTTAAGCCAAGTTATAAGCTGCGTTGTAGTTAGTTAACGACCGCGCAGTTTCGGGTCCATTACGTCTCGTAGACCGTCGCCTAGGAAGTTCACCGAGAACACCACCAGTGCGATGGCGATACCAGGGAACAGGGCCAACCAGGACGTAATGTCGATGTATTTGCGACCAAGTTGCAGCATGCCACCCCAAGTGGGAACGTCTGGTGGGACGCCAACGCCCAGGAAGCTGAGAGCTGCCTCAACCACGATGGCAAACCCGATTGTGATGGTAATCAATACGATGTACGTAGCCATCACGTTGGGTAGGATATGTTTCAAAACCACCCGGAAAGCAGTGGCCCCAATTGCTCTGGCGGCCAGGATGTAGTCAAGTTCCTTGATGCTGAGAGCCTGAGACCGAATAACGCGGGTTGCGCCTGGAGTTAGAATTGCTATCAGAGCGATAATCACGTTTCTATCAGAAGCGCCAAGTGCGGCCATCAAACCCAGAGCCAAGATTATCGGCGGGAACGCCATCATGGCGTCCACAAATCTCTGAACTGCCAGGTCAAACAGACCACCGATATAAGCGCTGAAGATACCGATTATGGTGCCGGCGCTGATACCGATAAGGGTACTCACCAGTCCTACTTTCAAAGACACCCAGGTGCCGTACATCAGCCGGCTGAGAACGTCTCGGCCTAGCTGGTCGGTGCCTAAGATCACATCGGCTCCGGGTGCGCCGAATTTAGTGGCAACCCCTATCTGCTCAGGGTCGTAAGGAGCAAGGCCTGCGTAACGGGTCAAGAAGGCCAGAATAATCATAAGAGCCAAAACCGCACCACCGCTAAAAGCTAGTGGTTTGTTCTTGGCAAACCGTATTATATTTTGATATACAGCGACATGGAATTGTGGTTTGGGCCTAATCCTTAGATTAGCCGCTAAGATATCTACTTCGCTGGTTTCCGTTTGATCCGCAAACATCTGTTAATCCTATCTGAAACCTAAAATTTCGGTCTGACTCATTCGTTTACACCTGCTTTTTACAGCAGTTGCTCGTTTATTAAGCGTACCGAATTCTGGGGTCAAGCCATCCGTACAGCAGGTCCACTAGCAAGTTTATGGTAACGATGGCAATACCAATGATTACGATGGCAGCTTGAATAAGAGGGAAGTCCCGGTGCTGTACCGCTTCAATGAGGATTCGTCCCATTCCAGGAACCAAAAATATGGTCTCAATGACAACTGTTCCACCGAACAGGCGACCAAACTGCCACCCCGAAATTGTCAGAATAGGCAAGACAGCGTTCTTCAATCCGTGACGGAACAGAACTACCCGTTCAGTTAGACCTTTTGACCGAGCCGTACGCATATAGTCTTCCCGGATTATCTCCATCATCGAAGACCGGGTCACCCTGGCAATGAACGCCATTTCATACAGAGCCAGTGCTAATGCAGGGAAAATCATCTGCGAAAGGTTCTGGGCTGGGTTATCCCATAGATCCACATAGCCCAGTGACGGTAACCAGTTAAAGACCTTCAACAAGAACAGAATCATTAACACCGCTACAAGGAAATTGGGAATAGCGATACCAATGAGTGTGAAAATCCTAGCGCCGTAGTCCAGTCTGCTATCCGGTTTGATAGCAGAAATGATACCTAGCGGAACTGCAACCACCACCGACATCAGTATTGATAGTACGGCCAGTTCTACTGTGACTGGAATTCGGGAGCCAAGCTCTGTCATTACGGACGACTTGAACCATAGCGACTCCCCAAAATCACCTTTAGCTACGCCACCAATCCAACTCCCGTATTGTATGAAAACGTTACGATCGGTTCCCAGTTCTTTTCTGAGATTTTCCAGGTCCTCCAGGCTGTATGACCCTCCGCCGTCACCTTCTAAGATGGCAATCGCAGGATCTCCTGGTAATACGGCCATCACAATGAAAGCAATCAGCGTGACGAGGAAAACCGTGGGGACGAATAGTAATACTCTTTTGATGACGTATTGTTGCATTGTCAGCCTGCCCGATTTACGATTCCGATGGTGATCATAGATGGCGATTATACCGATTTATTCAGCAACGGTATATAGGCGTCAGTTAATAGTTAATACCGTTTATACTGCGCCATAACGGGGTAATGTTTAAATATTCTAGTCTTCTATTTTGTGGCTCTTTATAGCAGATTGAATCGGTCTGCACTCTTGCCAGTTCACTGGTTTTGCAAGGGAAGGATTCATTCCAAGAATCCATCTATATGTTTGATGGCCTGCTCCCTTCCGGGAGCAGGCCATCATTTGTTCATACGATGTTGAACCCGGGCTAGTTGCTTAGCGATCTAGCCATAGATCTTCATGCTTGAAGCTGTATTGGACAGTCGCAGGTGCATTGAAGCCCTGGACATCCTCATGCGTCAGCCAGAAAAACTGGCCCCAGTACAAAGTCACCCAGTGGTTATCGGCGAATCCCTGGGAGATGTCGTCAGGATTTGTCGGCATTAGGAACTCCTCGTAGTCCTTAAGAAGTTGCTTACGCTTAGCCGGGTCCTGTTCGACCTTCTGGGCCTCGAAAGCGGTTCTCGCAATCTCAGGTTCCCAGTCGGTGTAGTTACGGGTACCGCCCTTCAGGTAAACACCGCCCAACAGAGCGTCTGGGTCGAGAACAGTCATGCCCTCTCCCTGGCACGCTAATTCCCAGTCACCAGTTCCGGAACGGGACGTCCCGTATAGGGCGTAGCCTGCTGCGCTTTCATGCGTGCTGATGTTGCCATCTATACCCAAGGTATCGGATAGCTGTTGCTTAACGATGGAACAGACGTCGGGGTAGTTACCTACCTGACGGGCATCATACTTTACGGTGAAGCCATCCGGATATCCAGCATCAGCCATAAGTTGCTTGGCGAAAGCTATGTCAGCTTTTCCGCCTTCGCTACTTTTGTCACGCATGCCAGGGAAGGTAGCGCATTCCTCAAAGGAGTACCCCATGCCCCATAAGGCACAAGGAGTGTCAGCGGTGTTATCTTCGAGTATTTCGTTCAATTGAGCTCTGTCTAGGGCCAAATAAATGGCCTTTCGAACTCTAGGATCACTGAGTTTGTCCGCTTTGCGGTTCATCATCAGACCCCAGTTCCGGCTACCTCCCAAACTGTTGGCAATTATATGGCCATTGGAAGTGCCAACTGTGTCGGCGTCCAGTTGCTTGTACTCAGTGGGCGACAGATTGGAGAATCCACCATTCATCATGTCGAGTGTGCCGGCTTTGAACTGAGCAACCAATGTGCCAGTGTCAGTGATGATGAAATGTTCGATACTGTCAAAGTAGGGGAGCCCATCTTTGAAATAATTCGGATTCTTGGATACCGAGTAACCGTTACCCCGTTGGTACCTTTCCAGGACGAACGGTCCGGAACCAGCCTTGCTGGAAATAATACCCTCAGCCTGGTTCAGGTCGACCCCTGCCTCCAATATGTGCTTTGGCAGTATCTTGGCATAGTCTAACGCCAAGAAGTTTATGAACGCTCCAGATGCAAATGAAAGGTTCATCTCAACGGTATAATCATCGATTTTTTTGATTCCGCCTTCGGATACAGGAACTGTGTAGTTCCGGAATAGGCCCGAGCGCCCGATAGAGTTCTCAGGATTCATGTAACGACTCAGCGCGAACACTACGTCGTCTGCAGTAACGCTTACACCGTCTCCCCAAGTGGCATTCTCAGCCAGATGGAAGGTGAATGTAGAGCCGCCGTTGGATACTTCCCAGCTTTCAGCCAAGTCTCCGACAACTTTCGTGGTGTCAGCTCCGGTTGAGAACTGGACCAACTGGTTATATATCTGGGAATAGGCCTGGATGCTGGAAAGAGACGCGGAACCCAGCGGATCCCAGTCCTTCGTGTCGGCATACGCAGACATGCGTACATTTCCACCGTATTTCGTATCACCACCGGTCGCTGCCGGCACTTCAGTCGCAGCCACAGCCGCAGGAACTGGCGTGTTCGATGACGTCGATGACGCACCCTTTTGTGTATCTGTTTCCGATGATCCGCACGCAACAGCAACGATCAATAAGATCGCCGAAACGATTGGAAGTAGAGTCCTAAGGTTAAAAAAGCGATGCCTCGACATGTAGTCTCCTTCGTTGATTGATCCTAGGTCTTCCTCAGAAATTAAGCCTAAGCCATTCGGGTCCCTGGCTTATGCGATTTCCCTGGGCAAGGCAATGATAATTTTGGTTGAATAGAATCACCGTTACCAATGCAAAGTATTCATTCCTCCAAAATCGGGGTCGCGCAATCGTAGCTTAACGGATAATCCAAGTCAATGATTTTAATACTGGGTTAATGCGATGATATTTAGCCAATCCTAGTTAGAGCTACTATCCGCCTTTTACAAATATATGTTCGCTATTCGGTGAGGGGTTATTGCAGTGCCATCTTTAAGAACCGTTTTGGTAAAAAGCGCACTGAGGTTAGCACACCAGAGCATCAAAAGAGCGGCTAGTGTTGCTAAAAGACAAAGCCCGGCTCTGCTTCCGCAGAGCCGGGCTTTGTTGCCTTACTAACTTAGTCGCTAGTTGTTTAGCGATCTAGCCATAGATCTTCATGCTTGAAGCTGTATTGGACAGTCGCAGGTGCATTGAAGCCCTGGACATCCTCATGCGTCAGCCAGAAAAACTGGCCCCAGTACAAAGTCACCCAGTGGTTATCGGCGAATCCCTGGGAGATGTCGTCAGGATTTGTCGGCATTAGGAACTCCTCGTAGTCCTTAAGAAGTTGCTTACGCTTAGCCGGGTCCTGTTCGACCTTCTGGGCCTCGAAAGCGGTTCTCGCAATCTCAGGTTCCCAGTCGGTGTAGTTACGGGTACCGCCCTTCAGGTAAACACCGCCCAACAGAGCGTCTGGGTCGAGAACAGTCATGCCCTCTCCCTGGCACGCTAATTCCCAGTCACCAGTTCCGGAACGGGACGTCCCGTATAGGGCGTAGCCTGCTGCGCTTTCATGCGTGCTGATGTTGCCATCTATACCCAAGGTATCGGATAGCTGTTGCTTAACGATGGAACAGACGTCGGGGTAGTTACCTACCTGACGGGCATCATACTTTACGGTGAAGCCATCCGGATATCCAGCATCAGCCATAAGTTGCTTGGCGAAAGCTATGTCAGCTTTTCCGCCTTCGCTACTTTTGTCACGCATGCCAGGGAAGGTAGCGCATTCCTCAAAGGAGTACCCCATGCCCCATAAGGCACAAGGAGTGTCAGCGGTGTTATCTTCGAGTATTTCGTTCAATTGAGCTCTGTCTAGGGCCAAATAAATGGCCTTTCGAACTCTAGGATCACTGAGTTTGTCCGCTTTGCGGTTCATCATCAGACCCCAGTTCCGGCTACCTCCCAAACTGTTGGCAATTATATGGCCATTGGAAGTGCCAACTGTGTCGGCGTCCAGTTGCTTGTACTCAGTGGGCGACAGATTGGAGAATCCACCATTCATCATGTCGAGTGTGCCGGCTTTGAACTGAGCAACCAATGTGCCAGTGTCAGTGATGATGAAATGTTCGATACTGTCAAAGTAGGGGAGCCCATCTTTGAAATAATTCGGATTCTTGGATACCGAGTAACCGTTACCCCGTTGGTACCTTTCCAGGACGAACGGTCCGGAACCAGCCTTGCTGGAAATAATACCCTCAGCCTGGTTCAGGTCGACCCCTGCCTCCAATATGTGCTTTGGCAGTATCTTGGCATAGTCTAACGCCAAGAAGTTTATGAACGCTCCAGATGCAAATGAAAGGTTCATCTCAACGGTATAATCATCGATTTTTTTGATTCCGCCTTCGGATACAGGAACTGTGTAGTTCCGGAATAGGCCCGAGCGCCCGATAGAGTTCTCAGGATTCATGTAACGACTCAGCGCGAACACTACGTCGTCTGCAGTAACGCTTACACCGTCTCCCCAAGTGGCATTCTCAGCCAGATGGAAGGTGAATGTAGAGCCGCCGTTGGATACTTCCCAGCTTTCAGCCAAGTCTCCGACAACTTTCGTGGTGTCAGCTCCGGTTGAGAACTGGACCAACTGGTTATATATCTGGGAATAGGCCTGGATGCTGGAAAGAGACGCGGAACCCAGCGGATCCCAGTCCTTCGTGTCGGCATACGCAGACATGCGTACATTTCCACCGTATTTCGTATCACCACCGGTCGCTGCCGGCACTTCAGTCGCAGCCACAGCCGCAGGAACTGGCGTGTTCGATGACGTCGATGACGCACCCTTTTGTGTATCTGTTTCCGATGATCCGCACGCAACAGCAACGATCAATAAGATCGCCGAAACGATTGGAAGTAGAGTCCTAAGGTTAAAAAAGCGATGCCTCGACATGTAGTCTCCTTCGTTGATTGATCCTAGGTCTTCCTCAGAAATTAAGCCTAAGCCATTCGGGTCCCTGGCTTATGCGATTTCCCTGGGCAAGGCAATGATAATTTTGGTTGAATAGAATCACCGTTACCAATACAAAGTATTCATTTGACTTTTCGTAGAGTCGAGCCATTCTAGCGTAACGAAATGCAGTCGTCAATAGTTAATATTTCAATTAATGCATAGATAAGCATGTAATTAACGATTTTTGATAAAGAGACTAAAGGTTATATAGTATTCAAAAACTTTAACCACTCTGCCTGTAGTTATTACCTGTCTTTGAGAAGACTCGTTCGGCGAGTTCTTTTCTTTAGGGTTTAGCCAAAATACCTTGGTCAGTAGAAGGCACGCAGGAATTGGTGCATCAAATGGGAAGATGTAATCCGCAACTACATCGGCAATTAACCTAACTAAACGACTGGGTCAGGGCCTATAGAGAAAATAATTAAATTCAAGCAACAAGCATCCAGCCTAATGGCGCAACGCACGCCAATATGGCAAAAACCACCTAAAGTGCAAGCATATTCAGGCTGTCAGTCAAAATTCCGAATGGTTATGTAGGTTTTTCCGGCACAGATCCAGAAACAAACAGACATCCGTATCCACATCGGCATCTTCACTACTCCATAAAGATTGACGTTTGATATTGCTAATTACCACTGGGAATTAGCCCTTCAGAATCTACCACTGAGATTCCAAAACAAAAAAGCGGATCAAAAAGTGTCTGTCCAGTAGAAAATTCCGATGGATGGTTTCAGAAACCACCCTCGAACACTGTCGAATCCATACGTTGGCATTGAGCGTAGAAACACACTTTACAGGAGTCAACGCAGGCCTGGCAGTGCCGGCATTATCTACGGGTTTACGGTTGGAGATACTCCGTCCAATTTTGTTGAACAGGGTGCTTTTCGGCGTTGACTCGGTATTTCCTGCTGTGGTAGTTTTGATTGTCAGTAGGCCGGCTATGAATGGACCGGAAATCTTCCCCAAGCACGCTCTAAGGAGATTAGGCAATGGAAGTTACAACCCTCGCCATCGAAAAACTCAAGGAAGTCATGACAGAACAGGGTGAAACTAACGGATCGCTCCGAGTAGTTGCTATACCTGCCGAAGCTGGCGGCCTTCAATATATGTTGACCATGGAAAACGAGTCCCAAGCCGATGACACCGTCATGGCCATGGATGGAGTTAAATTCCTCATGGACTCAGACAGTGCGCCCTTCCTAGAAGAGGCAACCATTGACTACGTCGAGAATTTGGGCGGACAGGTAGGGTTTGTCATTAACAACCCCATGTTCTCCAGCGCTGGCGGCGGTTGCGGCGGCGGTTGCGCCTGCGGCAGCGGAGGCGGCGGTGGATGTGGTGGCGGAGACGAAAATAGTGG
>CAVODA010000020.1:0-12247 GCA_963694265.1 Dehalococcoidia bacterium | reverse complement strand
CCTGACTAAACTGCGGCCAAACCGCTAGACAGAAGTGAAAATCTGAACTTCCCGCTCGAGATGGTAAGCCTCAGCGCCTTGGTCGGTTTCGACCACGGCTTTGAGTAACCACGAGACAGAGGTCTTCCCGATCTTCACCGTTGGCAAAGTCCGCTCCGGCACCGGCAGGCTGAACGCCCACACGTAAGGCCGATTCACGGTCAACTGCACATTGCTTTCCAGCGATAGGCGTTCGCGGACTGACTCAGTCTGCCGGTCCCCTGCCGTCTCGATGCTGATCAACTCCATGCGGATGTCTTTGGCCTGGTCGGTCACGTTCATACTGGCACGAAGCTCGCCTTCCAGATAACCACCAGCGCCCACCACGTCATTGACCAAAACCATGGCCAGGGTGCAGCCGCTGAAGGTTGCCTCTTCTGTCAGGTCTGCGGCGCTGCGACTGGGAACGGCGACCGGGGGGGTCAGGACCGTTACCTCCCGGGACTTGGTAACCGTTTTGCCGGTATCGAACTCGACGTTGGCCGTGACTTCCCATGAAACCTGAGCAATGGCACCGTGAACGGTTGGTGGAGCGTCTGTCGGCACTTGGAACCTGGCGTACCGGGCAAGGGGCTCGCCGCTCTTCACTTCGGAATCTGCGATGAAAGACTGGACCAGAGGCTTAGGCAGAACCTGGTTAGACTGCAGCCTTCCCTGTCCGCTGTCGGAGGCAGATTCTTTCTGCCACGATTGTTCCGTGCAAGCCAATTCCACCTGACCGGTCTTGATCTTTTCCCCTGAATTCGACCGTATCGTCACCTGGACATCTATTGTGCCGCCGGGTCTCGATGACCCTCCGGTTGTTTCGATTTCGATCTCCGCCGTGGGGCGGCGAAACCAAGAAAGAATACGTTCTAGAACCTGAGCACCTCCACGAGCGTCCTGGATGCGTTGGTCACTTGGCGTTGGTCGCTTGCCTGATTCCGTAATCAATTGCTAGCGGCGCATCTGAGAGCATGTTAATGGCGATTGCCAGAGTAGGCAACCTGATTGCTTGACGGGTTCAAGTGGTTTCCTGCCGTCTTGCTCATGGGACAGGCGTCTGGTCGCTACTTTCTTTGTGCTTGTTTAACCGAAAGGTTGACCACGGTTGCGCCAGTGACCCTGACCAACTCAGCCGGAAGAATCATAATTTCCTGACCCCAAGTGCCGGCACCCACTCCCAAAATGTCTTCGTCCATCAAACTGGCATCGATGAACGTCCGGAATCCGGACGGCTGCCAGTGGAAGGGTGGGATCGAGCCAATGGCGTATCCGGTTACCTCAATAACCTTTTCCGGGGCGGCGAGTTTGATGTCGCGGGATCCGATGGCCCGTTTGAGTTTGCCGGATACAGAGTTCTTGTCGCCCCCCAACATCACCAAGACCTGTTCTCCAGCGGCTGACTCAAATACCAGCGTTTTGACCATTTGAGACTCTCTGTAGCCCAGCGCTTGAGCAACGTTGGCCGCTCCCTTTTCAGTCTCCGGAGAAAAGGTCAATTTCTCATAGGAAATCTGGCGATCGTTCAGAAAGCCGTGGGCCGGCAGGTTTATTGGCTGATTCATGGGCTGGTCATTGTTGTTAGTCAAAGACGTGATCCCTCAGGAATGAGTAGACCACATGGCCCACGGAGATAGCCAGGGCTGCCTAGGCCACGTACAGCGTCCGCCTCTGCAGCTTACGGTCATGGTCGTCCGGCGGAAGGTTGGCCAACTAGAGCGTCCTAAGAGCCTGGATTACATCATCGGATTGGACGATATCCGCCTGGCGGGGAAGGATGCGGTCGACCAGAAAACCGTGTACCTCAACGTCCGGATCCGAACAACAATCCTCAACCACATATAGGTTGTAGTCCAAGTCAGCCGCATAGCGGACGGTGGAGAGGATCACGCCGCTGGTGGCATAGCCAAGAATCACCAGATCCCGGATGTCATTGGCCCTCAGGGCTAGGTCTAGCCCGGTGCCGTAGAGGGCGTTGACTCGGTGTTTGCCCACCACAACCTCGTCATCGTGGGGTCGCACACCGGAGTGTATAACGTCTATGGGATTGGGAATTGCGGTCTGGCCCGAGGCCTTCCTCTGGCTGAAGGTCTTGTTCCGTTGGCCAATCTCAGGGTACCCCGGCCTAAACACCGTGGCGCAGTAGCAGACCATGACCCCGGCATCCCTGGCGGCAGCTTGGATTGCAGACGCTTTTTGCACCACTCCCCGGCCAGTGGCATGGGGGAGGGTGTCCATCATCTCCGCATAGAAGTCTGCGATCAAGACCGCAGTATGGCCGCGCTCAAAAGTAACGTCAGGCATGGGCGTTCCTTATTTGGCTCAGAGTTGTTTGGCCAGTTTTATTCAGACTCGATTATTTAACCCGCAGTTCTCGGACCACGTGGGATGTTCGGGACAGGGTTTCTTCTACGTCTTCGCTGGAGATATGGCGGTGGGTGACCATGCGGATCGACTGCTCACCGGGGTAGCTGACTTGTACACCTGCGGCACCCATAGCCTTGATAAAGTCCGGGGCTGGGCTCACTTCTGCGTCCACGGAAAAGATAACGATGTTGGTCTGGATACTGTCGGCGTCCAATGTAAGTCCGTCGATGTTGGCCAGACCCTGGGCCAGGCGGCGGGCGTTTTGGTGGTCTTCAGCCAGCCGGTCAACCATGGTGTCCAGGGCGACTAGTCCGGCGGCGGCCAGGATCCCAGCTTGGCGCATGCCGCCTCCAACCATCTTTCTCCAACGAGCTGCCTCCGTGATGAATTCCTTAGTGCCAACCAGCACCGACCCCACTGGGCAACTTAAGGCCTTGGAGAGGCAGAAACTCATGGTGTCTACATCTCGCGTCAGTTCAATAACGGGGACTTCCAGGGAAACAGATGCGTTGAAGATACGTGCGCCGTCCAGATGCACCGGAACGCCGGCATCGTGAGCAACGTCGCACACGGCCTTGGTCTCTTGCGGCGTCATCACCGCGCCGCTGCAGCGGTTTTGGGTGTTTTCCAAGCAGAGCATGGCTGTTGCGGCCACGTGGGGGTTGCCGGTTGGTCGTATGTTTCGGGCCACATCTTCGGCGTTGATACCGCCGCTGGCACTCTGGGGAACCAGTCTGGTTTGGACGCCGCCCAGCGCCGCCTGTCCCCCACCTTCATTCCAGAACATGTGGGCCTGGTCGCCCATGAGAATCTCGTCGCCGTGGTGGCAGAAGCTCAACGTGGCCAGGAGATTACTCATGGTGCCACTGGTGGTTAAAAGGCCTGCTTCCTTGCCCATCAAGGCGGCGGCCCGCTCCTGAAGTTCATTGATGGACGGGTCTTCTCCGTATACGTCATCACCAACTTCAGCCTCGGCCATGGCTCGACGCATCTCGTCGGTGGGTTTGGTTACCGTGTCGCTGCGCAGGTCAATCATTGCCATGTTGTTGCCCCTCAAATGTAAATCTATAAGTTAAGTCGGCACGTATAATTTACTGGAAATATCCAACCGTAAAACTAGGCGATATTCTAGCAGGATTACATCTGCAAAACGAACAACCAAACCACCTGGGATTTCACTGCCTCCTCCGCTGCCATTCTGAGGTCGGACCCGAATAATCTCGTAGCTGGCAGAAGAACGTATACCAAGAGCAACGAGACCCTTTGTACCTCAGGGTGACAAAACCTCAGAGTGGTTTGGCTATTTTACTGATGCGTTTTGAACTGCAATTGTTGCTAATGGGCGTGTGTTTACCTAAGATGGAAGGAGCCATTCTGCAGACCCATTCAGGACAAACTCAGGAGCAATAACTGTGCGTCAAAGTGCTGTTTCATTTGAGACCGAGGGACTTACATTTGAGGGCGTGGTAACCCAACCGGACGACGGCTCCGGACCCTGGCCTGGTGTGGTCATCTGCCATCCCCACCCGCTGCACGGCGGCAACATGGACAACAATGTGGTCCTGGCGCTGGCCTTGGGTCTTGCTCAAGAAGGCTTTGTCACCATGCGGTTCAATTTCCGCGGCGTGGGCGGCAGTCAGGGTGAGCACACCAAGGGCGAGAACGAGTATGAAGAAGTCCTGGCAGCGTTGGCTCTAATCAGGGACTGGCCTGACACCAATGCCAACATCGGCCTGGCTGGTTATTCCTTCGGAACATCGGTGATCCTGGGCCACAGCGAACTCTACAGTGAGACCCGCGCAATAGCCCTGGTGTCACCGCCTTTTAGGGCAGTAGAAGGCACACCGCTCAAGGAATCGGATCTCCCGGTATTGATTACCACCGGAGACCGGGACCGATTGGTGGACCCGGAGCAGCTTGATGCGGAGCTGGCCAGTTTCAAAAATGCACCCGAGTTTCAACTATTCGACGGCGTGGACCATTTCTGGTATGGCCAAGAGGCCCGCTTGGTGCCTGAAGTAAGCCGGTTCTTCGCTGAGAAATTAAAGTAGTACCGCTGATTAGCCCTTTGTTTGGACAGCCCAACGTACATTCGGAGACCCTGACGTGAGCGCCGACACCCCTCGCATGCCCTTCTACAAGGATTTTGTACTGATCCAACTGGCCGTGATTATTTTTCTGTTGGACCAGTTCAGCAAATTCTTGGTCCGGGATCTGTTGCTGTACCGAGAGTCGTTTCCCACCACCGGGTTCGTCCGTTTCACCCACACCTTCAACACCGGTAGCGCTTTTGGCATCTTCCGTGACCAGAACACGCCATTAATCCTGGTTTCTTTCTTGGGCATTGCCATTCTGATCATGATCTACCGGAGCCAGCGAAAGCCGAGCGCCCTGCTACGGCTGAGTTTGGGATTGCAGATTGGCGGCGCTTTTGGCAATTTGGTAGACCGACTGCGCCTGGGACACGTTACCGACTTTATGGATGTGGGTGCCTGGCCGATTTTCAACTTGGCCGACGCAGCGATCATCACTGGCCTGGTGATTCTGGCTTGGGTCTTCCTGGTTGTTGAGTCTGGCGAGGTAGATGACCCGGCTGCTCAGGGGGGCTACGGTTGGTGTCCGGTCTGTGACGGCGAGATGCTTACGGTGACCGGGGGCTGGCGGTGCTCCGTCTGCGGCGCCAAGGAACAACTGGCATCAGAGAAATCAGGGCAGGAATGGTTTGGAGACCGGGCGATTTGACGCAGGAAACTGCGGCCCCGGACTTTCATGAATTTACTGTCGAGGTGGCCGAGTCCCGCCTAGACCAATACCTAGCCGGACTCGACACGGGCATGACCCGCAGTCGGCTGTCACAGCTGATTGTCGAGGGGCAAGCATTGGTCAATGGACGAACGGCCAAACCTTCTAGCAAAGTGAGGGTTGGCGATCTAGTCTCCCTGTCAGTGCCACCGCCGAGACCGTCCGGAGTGGTCGCCCAAGACATCCCTGTCACCGTGGTCTACCAGGACGAAAACGTGGTGGTAATCGACAAACCAGCTGGTCTGGCCGTGCACCCCGGCCCCGGCCACCCTGACATGACCCTGGTTAACGCCCTGCTGGCCATGTGCCCGGACATCCAAGGAATCGGCGGTGAGATTCGCCCCGGCATAGTCCACCGCTTAGACAAAGACACCTCCGGCCTGATGATGGTTGCCAAGACCCACCAAGCCCACAATGACCTGTCAGCCCAGATTAAAGCCCGCGAGGTTACTAAGGGTTATCTGGCTTTGGTTGAAGGTACTCTTAAATCGACCGAGGGCAAGATTGATGCTCCGGTGGGACGGCACCCGCGCCGCCGCACGCGCATGGCAGTGGTGGTCGGCGGTAAAGAGGCCCGGACCAACTACAAGGTGCTCCAGAAACTGCGAGGCCACAATTTGGTGGAGCTATATCTGGAGACCGGACGCACACATCAGATTAGGGTGCACATGGCCTACCTTGGCCATCCGCTGGTGGGCGATACCACCTATGGGCACGCCAGCCACCTGGTTGACCGACACTTTCTGCACGCGTTTCACCTGGGCTTCAAGCACCCGTTAACCGGGGAGCCGCTAGACTTCAAGATTGGCCTGCCGTCTGATCTGACACCGGCAATAGACGCGCTCCGCTAGACCCTAGTTCTCGCTCTAAGCACCGACGCCTTAGGCACGATTGTGCGCCGACCTCATGCTACAATACTGTTTGCCCTTATTTATTCCTTTATCGAATTACCAAAGCATCCACCAGAGCTTTAATGGAGATATAACGTGCCCGGAGAAGTCCGCGTTCGATTCGCGCCCAGCCCCACCGGATTGCCCCACATTGGCAATATCCGGACAGCCCTCTTCAATTGGCTTTTTGCCCGCCATCATGGCGGTAAATTCATCGTCAGAGTTGAAGATACTGATCAGGCGCGTCTGGTCCCGGGGTCGATCGAAGCCATGTTGGACGGTCTCCGTTGGTTGGACATCGATTGGGACGAGGGCCCCGAGGTTGGCGGCCCCTATGGGCCGTACTACCAATCTGAGCGATTGCAGATATACCACGACCTGGCTGAGAAATTGGTTTCCCAGGGCAATGCCTACCACTGTTATTGCAGCCAGAAACCGCCGTCCCAAGACAGTCAGGAACAACGCGACCGGCGTGTTTCGGCCAGCGCAGATTGCAATTGCCGGGACCTTACACCGGAAGAGATCAGCAAACTAAGCGAAGGACAAGAGTCCAACGTTGTCCGGTTTGCCATGCCAAAAGAGGGCACCACCAGGGTCAATGACCTGATTCGCGGCGTGGTCGAATGGCGAAACGAAACGCTGAACGATTTCATAATCATGAAGTCGGACGGTTTCCCCACCTACCACCTGGCCGTGGTTGCTGACGACCACCTGATGGAGATTAGCCACGTGATGCGGGCGGAAGAATGGCTGCCCAGCACGCCCAGGCACCTTCAATTATTTGAGGCGCTGGGCTACGAGCCGCCCGAGTTTGCCCACCTGCCCATGATCATGGGCGCAGACCGGGCCAAACTATCCAAGCGGCACGGGGCTACCGCCATTGGCGAGTACAAGGAGAACGGTTTCCTGCCCGAAGCATTGACCAACTTCATGGTGCTGCTGGGCTGGGCATTGGACGATAAAACGGATGTGGTGTCGACTCAAACGGTCATCGAGAATTTTACTCTGGACCGAGTTACCAAATCGTCAGCCATCTTTGACCAAGAAAAGCTCCTCTGGATCAACGGCATGTACATCCGAGAGTTGACGGCGGAGCAACTGGCCGGGCGTATGACGCCGTTTTTGGAGCGCGACCTGCCCAAGGATATGCTGCCAGTTGACCAAGATTATCTCCAGCAGATTGCTCCGTTATTACAGGAGCGCATCAAGAGCCTGGAGGAGTCAGCAAACATCACCTCGTACTTCTTCAAGGCTGATGAAGAGTTTGACACTGGAACCTTGGTGCAGAAGGGCATGGACCGAGACACCACATTGTCAGCATTGAAGGCTGCGCTGGATGACCTGAGCGCCACCGATGATTTCCGGCATGAGAAATTGGAAGAGATGCTGAACTCCACCGGGGAGCGATTGGAGCTGTCTCGCCGTCAGTTCTTCGGCGTTTTGCGTACGGCTGCCACCGGACGGTCCGTATCGCCGCCACTCTTTGAGATGCTAGAGGTCTTGGGCAAAGACCGCACCGTTAGCCGGATGAAGAATGCAGTTGAGCGGTTCAGCGCCGCCAGTTAGCTGTTCCTTAGGCACAAATACAGGATGAAAATAGAATGACACAGGCAGAAACCTCGGTTGACTTCGTACGCGGAATAATCGCCGACGACAATAGGTCGGGCAAATTCGGTGGTCGGGTCGTCACCCGCTTTCCACCGGAACCCAACGGCTATCTACACATAGGCCACGCCAAGTCCATTTGTTTGAACTTTGGGCTGGCCGCAGATTTTGACGGCGTGTGCCACTTGCGGTTCGACGACACCAACCCCTCTCGCGAGGAGATGGAATTCGTCGAATCGATCCAGGAAGACGTGCGCTGGTTGGGCTATGACTGGGGCGATAACCTTTTCTTCGCATCCGATTACTTTGGGCAACTCTATCAATATGCCACCAAGCTGATTGAGATGGGCAAAGCCTACGTCTGCGACCTGACCGGGGATGAAATCCGGGAGTACCGAGGAAACCTGACCGAGCCCGGCAAAGAGAGCCCCTACCGCAACCGGACCGTTGAAGAAAACCTCAACTTATTTAAGAGCATGAGGGCTGGCTTTTTTGACGAAGGCAGCCATACACTGCGGGCCAAAATCGATATGGCCGCGCCGAACTTGAACCTGCGCGACCCGGTGCTCTACCGGATTCTCAAACAGACTCATCACCGCACCGGCGACGAATGGCCGATCTACCCGATGTACGACTTCGCCCACGGGCAGTCTGATTCCATTGAGAATGTCACTCATTCCGTATGTACGCTGGAGTTTGAAGACCACCGTCCACTGTACGACTGGTTCTTAAACGAGCTGGATATCTACCACTCGCAACAGATCGAGTTTGCTCGGTTGAATATCACCCATACCGTGCTAAGCAAGCGCCGACTGGTTGAGTTGCTTAATGGCGGCTACGTGAACGCCTGGGACGATCCTAGGATGCCGACGATCTCCGGACTGCGACGTCGTGGTTACACTCCGGAGGCGCTGCGCAATTTCTGCGACCGTATCAGTGTCGCCCGGCGCGACAACACGGTGGAAATCGCCCTGCTAGAGCACACGCTGCGGGACGACCTGAACAAAAGATCACCTAGGGTAATGGGTGTTTTGGACCCGCTCAAGGTGGTGATCGAGAACTACCCCGAGGGCAAGGTCGAAGATATTATCTCGACCAACAACCCCGAAGACCTTACCATGGGCGAAAGAAACGTCCCGTTCACCCGGGTGGTCTACATCGAGAAAGACGACTTCCGCGAAGTGCCACCGCCCAAGTTCTACCGTCTATCTCCAGGCCGAGAAGTTCGCTTGAAAGACGCCTACTACATCACCTGCAACAGCGTGGTGAAGGATGAAACCACCGGCGAGATAATCGAGCTGCGCTGTACCTACGACCCGAACACCTTTGGCGGCACATCTTCGGATGGCCGCAAGGTCAGGGGAACTGCACACTGGGTCTCAGCCGAATATGCAGTGGACGCTGAAGTGCGTGTTTACGATCACCTATTCGCCACTGAGAACCCGGACGATGTACCCGAAGGCGGCGACTGGAAGGACAACATCAACCCCGATTCTTTGGTGGTCATGCAATCGGCCAAGTTGGAGCCGGGCCTAGACCAGGCCAAGCCAGGCGAGCGGTTCCAATTCTTGCGGCTGGGCTACTTCTGCGTCGACAAGGACTCCACACCGGAAGCACCGATCTTCAACCGGACAGTCGCGTTGCGGGACACGTGGGGCAGGATGGACCAAGCCCGCAAAAAGAACTAGGGCGCCCCAGGACATCCGATACTGGCTGCCTAGTTGGTCTTGTAGACCTGCAGGCGGTGGCGGAGGCTGTCGGCCACGTATAGGTTGCCCTGACCGTCGAGCTTCACGGCTGTTGGACCCCAGAGGAAGCCTTCCACCCCAGCTGATATCTCACGGTCTCGCCTTGCTGGTGGATCCAGCTCCGGGAACAGGTCCGCCGCGTAACGCAACCGGCCCTCTTCAGGGTTAACCCCAAAGTAGTCTGCTGCCCATTTGGAGTCCACCGACTCCCCGCGAAGCGACGCCAGGAGGCTGCCGTCGGGCGCCAATACCTTTACCCGTTCGTTGCCCCAGTCAGCCACGTATATGTTGCCTTCTGCGTCCACGGTCAGTCCGGCTGGACGGTGGATGGCTAGACCGCCGAACTCCTCAATTAACGCGCCGTCGGTGCTGTAGCGCTGTATGCGGTCATTGCCCCAGTCGGAGATATAGACGTCTCCGTTGTTAGTTAGAGCAAGTCCCCACGGCCCCTCAAACTGGCCTGAACCAGAACCGCGTTGGCCCCAGCCGGAAATGAACTGGCCGTCCTTGGTGAACTTCTGCACCCGGTGGTTACCGCTGTCGGTCAGCCAAAGATTGTCGTCGGAGTCAAAGGCCAGGTTGGACGGGTATTCAAGCTGCCCTTGTTCTGAACCCTTGGTGCCCCATTTGCTGAGGAACTTGCCGTCTTTATCAAAGATGGAAATACGCTGCAGGGCTTCGTCGGCAACATAGACCTGGTCTTGGCTGTCGATGGCGATGGCGCTGGGCCACCAGAACTGGCCGTCTCCCCTGCCACCGGTGCCAAAGTCCCCAAACCAGTCCTCGTCCAAGTTGCACATTGTCACTCGCTTGGAAGGAAGACGAATGGACGTTTCAGGTCCGGCCCGGTTCAGAACGTAGATCACGCCCTGAGAGTTTATCGCTAGGTCCACGGGGTTAGTGAGACCGCGTCCGGTGGCGGCCAGAAAGCCAATGGTATGGCTGTAAGTGAATGCCTTAGTGGTGGTCATTAAAGACTCGCTAACGTAATCGTAAGTGCTTTTTTATATTGTTCGATGGACTGTTGCTTAAGCCCTGTCATTCTGAGGCCGGAGCCGAAGAATCCGGTTACACGCTGCATCAATGTTTAACCTAAGCAACGAGACCCTTCGCTTCTCTCAAGGTGACAAATACTAGCCGGCGGTTGGTGTTTGTTACTCTGCCGACCTTTCGAATAAGCCAACCCCGAGATACGAACGCCGCCAATACTAACTTTGCCGTCCGCAGGGCCAGGGCCTAGGCCATTTGGTATTCTCGGGTGGCTAGGATCAATTGGAGTAGTTCTACCACCTGCTGCTCAGAGCAGGCAACCGCGTCTTCCGGCGTGAACTTCACCTCGCCGAAATTGGCGGCGAACTCAACCAACCGTTCTCGGGTGCTGTCAGTCACATGCAGACTGCCGATTAACAGCAAACACTCATCCACCAATTCGTCTGGTTGGTAGCTATTTTGACGGCCTTTGAGATGCTGGAGCATGGCCTGGACGCCAGGCTGCAGGGTGTTTCCGATAACCAGGGCAGACGAGTTAACCCGTTCTACCAGAGTGCCGGTGTCGACCCATTCCACGCCGGTGTGCCAACCTTCTACGGTGGGCGGGTTCAAAATCTCCTGGCCCATGAAATTGGCATCGCTGGCCAGGTTTGTGATGTCAGATTGGGGAGTCTTGTAACTGCCGGCCAGCCGCGCGGTGCCAACCACCAACTCGGCGGGACTTTTGATCTTGTCGTACCAAACCGATTCCGACTTGAAGTAATCAGATAGGAACAGGGCCCGCAGCATGGAGCGAATGTCCCCGCTGGACTTGCGGTACTCCTCCGCCAAGAAGGAAGTTGCTTCCTCGTTGGGGGTGTCGGACACGAAGTAATTGTAGAGTTTGCCGGCGATGAACCAACTGGTGGCCGGACGCATGGCGATGATGTCGATGATATCGTCGCCGTTGAAATTGCCGGTGCGTCCCAAGAAATCCTTGTCGGTCTCGTCGTGGTCCTCGGGGCAGTACTCAAACTGCCAGTCGATGCGTCCTGCTGGCCAGATGGAGTCTCTGGACGCGCGCTCGGCCATGTAGTCGGCGTTGGCGATGGTCCAGCCGGTAAAGGCGCGGGCGCAGTTCTTAACGTCGTCCTCGGAGTAGTTACCAATGCCCATGGAGAACAGTTCCAGCAATTCCCGGCCGTAGTTCTCGTTGGGGGCGTCTTTATGGTTGTCTTTGTTGTCCAGCCAGAAAATCATGGCCGGATCGCGGGACAGTTCCATCAATATATTGTGGAATGATCCCAGGCCGTGACGTCTAAAGGTGTCGGTCTGGTTCAACACACCCTTGGCGTGGTTCAGCTTGCCGTAGGCGGTGGCAAAGAGCCCGTGCCAGAACAGGGAGATCTTCTCCTCCAGAAGTCGCTTGGAGTTAATCATCTTGTACATGCAGTACGACTGAGCGCTCTCAAAGTACATCACGCTATTCTGGTCTGGCTGGTATCTCCGGACCAAGTCGTCGTTCCATTCAGGGATGTCTTCGGGGTGGAGCAACTCTTCAACAGTGGCCTCGTACCCCTTGGCTTGGTACTCTTTCAACTCTTGAAGTGTGGCACCAAATCCGGCCCGTCTTAATAAGTGGGCAATGAGTCCCAGTTCGTTTTCTGGCATCAGTTAGGTCTCCTGAAAACAATCACAAACCGCGTCTTTGACCGTATTTTCGACGTATTTTCGCCGTCGTGCGACCTGCTATTTTGTGATTTGTAGTATCGGATTTGGGGTAGTATAGCATTTCAAAATCGCCAAATATAAGAGCCACCTCCAAGAGGGAGTGTCTACATATTT
>CAVODA010000019.1:0-12249 GCA_963694265.1 Dehalococcoidia bacterium | reverse complement strand
AGAAAGCCCCTGAGGGAGTTGGTAACGTGATGCACATTGCTCTGCCCATCGCCAGGAACAACTTTCTAGACATCAAGGGGCGGTGCGACCAGGCCAAGATCAAGTATCAAGAAGTCGGAGGAGCCATACATGTCAAAGACCTTAACGGTCTGGCCATAGAGTTAATGCCATTTGACTAGGTTCAGTTGACTTGGACTAACGCAGCTATGAAACTCGCGGACTCAGTTTCTGAGAATAAGGTTCGCCCTATCACCTGTCATTCTGAGGAGTGCCAAAGGCTGACGAAGAACCTGCCAATCCCCAGCCTGGCAGACCCCTCGCTTCGCTCAGGGTGACATTAGTGCTAGGCAGCTCGGACTACTGCAGATGAGACCTGGCACCAAAGCCTGTCATTCTGAGGATCGCCGTAAGCCGACGAAAAATCTGCCAATCCCCAGCCTGGTAAACCCTTCGCTTCGCTCAGGGTTCTACGCGGGGAAGACTTTGCGGCGGTCTAGAATCTTGGCGAACTCGGCGACACCGTCTTGGATGGTCTCAATAGTCGGATGGCCAAAGCAGAGCCGTACGTAGTTGGAGCCTTCACCGGTCGGCGAGAACTGGGAGCCATTGTAGTAACTGACCCCGTCTTCGAATACATCTTCCTGCACTACGGCCAGGTCGGTGCCCTCCGGGAACTTGATCCACATGTAGAGACCACCTTGGGGCACGGTCCAAGTCACGGCACTGCCAAAGTTCTCACCCAGTGCGGCAACCATGGCATCTCGCTTGGCGATCAATGCCTGGTTTTGCTCATCAATGTGCCGATTGATATTACCCTTCATGAATTCGGCAATTGTGAGGGCGGTGAACTGGCTGACCGCGCCACCGGACTTGAAGCTCCAGGCCCGGGCTATGACATCTTTGGGGGCGACCAAATAGCCCATGCGCATGCCGGGGGCGATGATCTTGGAGAATGATCCCACGTAGATCACCCGACCAGTGTCATCCAGGGAGTGGAACGAAGTGACGTCATCGCCTTCAAATCGCAGATCCGCGTAACAGTCATCTTCAAATACCGGGACGTTGTGCTTGCCGGTCACTTCCAGCACCTGTTTGCGGCGTTCCAGGCTCATGGTCCAGCCCATGGGGTTCTGGAAAGCGGGGATGGTGTAGAGGTATTTGACGTTTTTGCCGGCGGCTTTCTGCTCGGTGATGACCTTGTCTAGGTCTTCCGGAATTAGACCATCATCGTCGCATTTGACACCAACGCAGTCTGCCCCGTAGCGGCGCAATTGGTTCAGGGTTCCCAGATAGACGTACTCTTCAACCAGCACCACGTCGCCGGGGTTGGTTAGGGCTTGGATTACGATTCCGATGGCCTCACCGGAGCCGGAGGTTAACACCATGTCATCGGCGGTCACGGTCATGTTTCGCTCGCGACTCAACTTCTCAGCCACCAATTTTCTCAGTTCAGGGTCACCAGAGGGAGAGGAATAGTATGCGAGGTCTTTGCCCTCGCGTTCGAATCCAGTCCTGACAGCGTCGATCAATTCTTCCAATGGCAGAGTGCCTGGGTCTGGGTAGGCCACCGCGAAATCGTACTTGGAATGGCGTACCGTGCCTGGGCCAGCGTCCCGTGAATCGGCTGAAAATAAGTCGCCGTAGTTGAATTGATCGGCCATGGTTTACCTCTTAAATGATGTGGAGACTTGTCCTGGTAAAATAATCCCGTTAGTACAGGTCTTCGTCGCTGAAGAACGGCTTTTCTGCGTCTGGGTTGGGCTGGCCAAGGATTCGGTCAGTGTTGAGCAGGCCAGCCCGGTTCCAGAGGACAAGGATTGCACGATCCATCAGGTTCTGGGGTATTGAGATGCGGCGTCCGTGTTTGACGGTCAGCCATGCTCCGTGTCCAGCGGCGAAATACGCCTCCATGAACGGAGTTGGTTCCTGTTCAGCGGACGCAAACTCCAAGATATCTGCGGGCGCGTCAGAACAGGTCATCTCCGGATTATCAACGGCCATTTGGATGTATTCGTCTTGGGATTCCCGCGTCATCGGTTCAGGCATAAGTCAGTTATTGCTACCTGGATTTAAGGTTGGGGTAGGTGGGTTTATAAGATTAGGAACGGTGCTTGCTTGGGTTAAAAATTCCCTAAAAACAACCTTGGCGGAGACCTTTACGGCTCCGCCAAGGATTGGTTGCTAATTAATGATTCTTTTGAGTTGCCGACAGTCTAAACTGCCAGTCCCGAGAATCAGAGATTGAGCTGGGGTATCAGGTAGCCAGACTGCTTCTTGTAGATCTGCACTCGGCTGCGCTGTGTGTCCGCGACCATGAGGCGGTTGTTGGCGCTGTCCCATTCCACGGCTGTGGGCTGGGCAAACGTCCATTCCGGCTCGGTGGAGCGAACTTCCCGGCGGCGCTTGGCATAGTCAGCGTTGGCGTCGACGGTCATCTGGGCCCACTGTGAAAGCTGCTGGGCATCACCGACCAAGGAAGTTAGGAACTGTCCTTCAGCGGTGAAGATGTGGACTCGGCCACGGTCCCAGGCATTCTTAGACCAGTCGCAAACGTAGATGTCGCCTTCGGAGTCTACGGCCACGTCGGTCGGGTTGGTTAGTTCTCCACGTTTGTTGCCGGGGCGGCCAATCTGGAGTTCAAATTTGCCGTCGGCTGAGAACTTCTGGACACGGTGGTTGCCAAAATCGGCCACGTAAACTTTGCCATCATGGTCTACCGTGATGCCCCAAGGGCCATCGAATTGTCCGTCACTGACACCCTGGCTCCCGAAGGAGCTGATGAAAGTGCCGTCGTTCTTGAACATCCGAACCTGATGGCTGCGGCTGTCCGAGACGTAGATGGTGCCATCGGCTGCGATCGCAATACCGGCAGCGCCGTTCGTCTCGCCGTCGCCGGCCTGAACGGTGTCAAAAGAGCGGACAAATTTGTCGTCTTTGTCGAATACTGTTACGCGGTTCAGCCATTCGTCACTGACGAACACTTCGCCGTTGCTGGAGGCGATACCAGCGGGCCAAATCATTTGGCCGTCGCCGTTGCCGTAGCGGCTGAATTCACCTAGGAATTCTTCTTCGCCCCAGTTGTCGCCAATGGTTACCTTGGATATTCGCTGGCCCACACCGGTGCGGTTCCAGCCAACGTTGCTGATGCTCTCGCTGCCACGATTGGTGATGTAGATAGTTCCATCATCGGCAAAAGTTAAGGCGTTGGGCCAGTTGAAGCCCATCCCTGATTGAGATCCGCGGCCAACGTTGTGGGTGTAGTCGTAAGTGCGACCTGCCACTGTTTCCGTAAGCATTAATTTCCTCCGTATATAGAAGCCTAGCGATACAGAATCTAATCTGATAGACCGCTAAGGCATCTGATTACGGGCGGCGCATGCGCCGCCCGTTTATTTTTGAGAGATCCACTATCCCAAAGGACCAGCAGGGTTTCTAGGCGAAGATGCCCAGCTTCTCGAAGCTGCCATCAACGATGGGCTTGCCGTCCAGACCCATCCAGTCTTCCACGATGGTGGTGTACAGACCGCGGAAGTCGTAGTTAGGTACAACGTCGCCCTGTTCTAGGTCTTCGGCTTTCATGGACGGGAACTCGCTGTATTGTCCGCCCTTGACGCCCTCACCGAACATGAAGGCTGCTCCACCAGCGCCGTGATCGGTTCCGGAACCATTGTCATGGGTCCGTCGTCCGAACTCGGTGAACATGAGGACGGAAACGTTGTCGCCCATGTCGTGCTCGCGGAGATCGTCCAAGAAGGCACTTAGGCCCTCGGAAACGTCCTTCCACAGTTTGTCGGCCATGCCATTCTGGTTGGAATGGCTGTCGAAGCTACCGTGGTCAACGTAGAAGATTCGTGTGCCAAAGTTGGCCATGTGCACCTGAGCGATACCCTTCAGCTTTTTGGCGATGGAGGTATCTGGGTACTCAACCGTGGAAGAGTACATACCAGGGGCTTTGTTCAGGATGTCAGCACCTTCCAGGGTGTCCAGGCCGGTCTGACCCAGGTAGTCCATGACTGCGCTGCTGCCGATGGCCGGCGAGTACATCCGGGCGAAGCGGTCCAAAATCTTGGAGCGCTGTTCCTGCTCGGTGATACCGGTGAGCAGTCCGTAGTTGTCTAGGTCATCAACTACCGCTACTGGAGTGCCGGGCAAAGCCAAGGCACGGAACAAGGACGGGCCGAAGCTGACAGTAGTCAGAACGTTTTCCTTGGTCGGGTCCAGGTCGCGGGTGGCGCGGCCAAGCCAACCCTCAGTTCCCAACTGGATGGGCTCGCAAGTGTGCCAGATGTCCATTGAGCGGAAGTGAGAGCGAGGAGACTTGGGGTAACCGATGCCATGGATGATGGCCATGTCGCCCCGGTCATAGACATTCTTTAGAGGGCCCATCTCAGGGTGAAAACCAATCTTGTCATCAACCTTGATGATGCGATCGTCGGCAATACCGACTGTGGGGCGGGCGTCCCGGTAGATAGGGTCGGCGTAGGGAATAACTGTGTTCAGATAGTCATTGCCCCCCGACAACTGGAAAACTACCAGAACCGGGTCTTTCTTTGTACTAGTCATGTGTTAACTATCTCCTGATTTTGAGGCGTCCGAACGATTTAGGCGTACTGGTATTCGCGCAGCGAAACAATCAGTTGCAGCAACTCGGATACGCGTACCGTGGATTTTTCGATATTTTCAGCTGAGTCCCATGAGAAGTCACCGGCTTCTCCGATGAAGCCTACCAACTCAACGTGGCTCTCAGGATTGACCACTAGAGGGCCCATCAGGTCCAGGCAGCCGTCAACGATGGCCTCAGGTGAGGTGTCACCCTTGGTAATTAGACGGTCAACCATGTTCCGGATGCCGGGGCGGGAAACGTCACCAACCAACTCGGCGGTGAAGTTGACGCGGCGCATCAGGGAGCCGCTGTTAATCCACTCAGCGCCGGTGTGCCAACCCTCAACGCTAGGCGGGTTCAGCAAGTCCTGGCCCATGTAGTTGGGCTGGCGGGACAGATCACCAATGCCAGGGGCGGGGAACTCGGCTCCGCCGACCATCCTGAGGGTACCAACCACCACTTCGGTGGGGTTCTTCAGGCGCTCGAAGCGGGAGTTCTTGAAGAAGTCAGAGTTGAACAGGACACGCAGGGCCGAGCGCATGTCGTAGTTGTTGTTTAGGAGAGTGTTGGCCAACAGGTCAACAGCTTCCGGGTCGCGGGGCGGGGTTACCGACCAAGCGGGAACCTGGGCCTCGTCAGCCACGAAGAAGTTGTAGAGGTGGCGGGCAATGAAGCCAGCGCAGGCGGGGTCATCAGTGATGAACTTGATGATGTCTTCGCCGTTATGGTTGCCGGTGTGACCCAAGAATGTCTTTTCGCTGTCGTCGTGGTCTTCGGCCTTGTAGTCGAAGAACCAGTCGTGACGGCCAATCGGGCCACGAGGTAGCTTGGGCTCAATGGTCCAACCGGTGAAGGCGCGGGAGCAATCCCGTACATCGTCTTCTGTGTAGTTGCCTACGCCCATGCTGAAGAGTTCCAGCAGTTCACGGCCCCAGTTTTCGTTGACCGCTTCGGCGTGGTTGTCGTTGTTGTCCAGCCAGAAAATCAAGGCTGGGTCTTTGGCCATTTCAAGGAGCAGTTCGCGGAAGTCGCCCATTCCCCGGTTGCGGAACTTGACGATCATGTCCATTACATCGTCGTAGTGGTCAACCTTGGAAACGCCGGTGGCGAAGATTCCATGCCAGAAAAGGGACATTTTCTCTTCCAGAGGGCGCTTGGTGTTTACCAAGTCATGCAACCATTCGGCTGCACCCATGCCAGGAAGGGTACCGGGACGCCAGGTCCAGGGGTGGAAGCGCATCATTTCGTTACGGTTCAGTTCTTCGTGCTCTTCTGAGCTCAGAAGTTCTTCAACCGTGGCTTCGTAGCCCTTTGCTACACGAGCTTCTAGCTCGTCACGGGTGGCGCCAAATCCAGCGCGGCGCATAAGGTGGGCCATTAAGGCGATATCTTGGTCACTCATATTGCTCCTCTCATTCGGTGATGCTTAATATTTTCAAACATACCGGAATAATATCCATGGTGCGGGTAATTTCAGGCACATATCTGCCCATGATTCTAATAACGTATCTTAGTGGTGGTTTGAATTCATTGTCAATAACTAACAAATAATCATTTTGCTTTAGGCTTTAAATACATTTAGGCCAATATTGAGTCTGGATACCCCGGAGGGTTAGACTTTCAACCCAATGAATCATCAATAATATGCCGACGCAAGCGCCAATAATGCACCAAGAGAGGGCAGAAATGCGACTAGCGAGAGGTTTTATATTCAAATAAGGAGGGGGCAGAAATGCGATTAGAAGGAAAGGTGGCACTGATTACCGGAGCGGCCCGCGGCCAAGGAGCGGCTGAAGCCCGGATGTTTGCCAAAGAAGGAGCAAAGGTTGTCTTGGCCGACGTTTCAGACCGGGAAGGCACAGCGGTCGCGGCCTCGATTGCTGAAGCAGGCGGCGATGCCATCTTTGTGCATCTGGACGTTACTAATGAAGAAGAATGGGACGCGGCGATCAAATCTGCCGTGGCAAGCTTTGGGAAATTGGACATTCTAGTGAATAACGCCGGTATCTGGCGTCGAGGCCACGTTTTGGAGACGACGGTTGAACAATGGGACGACATCTTGGACATCAATGCCAAGGGTGTGTTCCTAGGCACAAAAGCGGCCATCCCTGAGATGCGCAAGGCTGGCGGTGGTTCCATCATTAATATATCTTCCACCGCCGGGCTGGTGGGAAGTCGCACCAGCGCCGCTTACTCAGCTTCCAAGGGTGCGGTGCGCATTTTCACCAAGTCCACTGCCATCCAGTACGCTGCTGAAGGCATCAGGGCCAACTCCATCCACCCAGGGCCGATAGACACCGATATGGGAGACCAGGTCTGGCCCGACGCCGAAAGCAAGGAGCGAACCATGAACCGGGTCGCGTTGTCCCGAATCGGCACCGCCGAAGACGTTGCCTACGGCGCGCTGTACCTGGCGTCGGACGAGTCTTCCTTTGTGACCGGCTCTGAGCTGGTGATTGACGGCGGAGTAACGGCTCAGTAGGTCTTAGTCTGCTGGACTAGCCGCCCAGCAGATCTGCCAGAGGACCGACGGGGCCTAGGTCTTCTAGGTTCTCCATCATCTGGAGAGTCGTTTTTGCGTTGTCGGCTGAGAGTGCTAGGCCTGCGCAGTCCAAGTATTTCTCCCGCACGGCGTCAAAGGTTGCACCGCGTAGGGCACCGACGCTGTCACGCTGTGCTTGTTCGGTGAGCACACGCCCGTCCTTTAGGTGGATTTCAACCACGTTGAACGGCTCGGTCCAACTTGTCTGGCCTTCATAGCCGACGGTGCGCCTCATTTCAATCTTGGGGATTAGCTCCTGGGCCTCAGGTCTCATCACCTGCTCGTCGGTAAATGTTGACATGCCAATCCGGCCGTCCAATATCTCAGCCGCCAGGCAGTATTGCATGCTGAACTTGCCCTCAAGTCCCTCTTTGGGCCGGGCGTGAATCAACGAACGAGGCGGGTCAAAGTTCACTGTCACGTCGATTCTTTCTATGTTGGCTGCCTCCAGAGTCTCTCTTTGTTGCAGGGCGGTGGTGGCGTCCAGAGCCAGGTGGGCACTGCCGCAGCAGGGATACTTCTTAATCTCGATGCCCGATTCAATCATGAAGCAGCGATTGCCTAGAGAGTTGGCCGCCTTTTCCGGGTCGTAGTTGTTGCCGCCGGAGAAGGCGCGCATGAAGCCAAAGCGACCCTCTATGGCGTCAGTGCCCGAGGTGAACCCGCCCCGAACCAACTTGGCAGCAGTAATGCCAGACTTGCAGGCGTGGCCCGCATGGAAAGGCTTGGTCATGGTGCCAAAGTTCTGCCGTAGACCGGATGACTGGGACGCGCCCAGAGAGATGGCCATGGCGGTTTGTTCCTCGTTGAGACCCAGTAGCCTGGCGGAGGCAGCAGCCGCGCCCAGGGCTCCCAGCGGACCGGTAGGGTGCCAGCCTAGGTCGTCAAAGTACATCGGGCTGATGGCGTCACCCACGGCGCAGGCAACTTCAAACCCCAACAGGTAGGCAAGCAGCATGTCGCTGCCCGATGCGCCAACTTCTTCAGCCATTGGCAATGCAGCCGGAATCAGCACTGCGCTGGGGTGGGTCTTGGTTACAACGGTGATGTCGTCATAGTCCAGAGCGTGGGACATAGCCCCATTGATTAGACCGGCTTCCGGTGCGCTGGTCTTGAAACCGCGCCCGACAACGGTAGCCACGGGCTTGCCGCCTAGGTCGTTCAGATAGTCGACTAGAACGTCGGCGAGGGGTTCTTTGGACCCGGCCAAGGCGCACCCAATACAGTCAATGATCGCCGCTTTGGCGGCAAAGATAGCCTCCGGCGGAAAGTCTTCCAGGGTGGTGTTTACAACGTATTCGGCAATCCTTTTTGTGACTTCCACAGCGATTCTCCCCGTTCTGACGGCTTCAAATTTGGCAGGCTCTACGCCTCAGTAAACCACGCATAACCTTGCAGTACAACCGGTTGCACTGCTGGTTGTATTGCAACGCGGCACGGTATTAACTTATCCACGGACTTGTTCACCGAGTGTGGGTATTACTCGCACCATTGTGGATAAGTGTCGATCAACGCCCGGATAATCGAGTGGGTGAAGTGGACGGAATGGCCCCGGCTGTTGATGAGTTTTGTTGTAAGTTGCCGCTCTGACGGTGGCGAGTTATGATTGGCGGCCAGGCTGTTGACCCGCCTGTGAGCTAAAGTTTTGGGATTAACGGAGAGCATATGAGCACAACGATCAGCGGAAGAGAATTGCATATAGTCAAAGGAACGGTGTCTCCGGATACGACGGCCCAAACGCCCGGTATGATCCGTAAGCCGGGAATCGATAAGAACACCGCCGGCGCTGAAAAGATTTGGCTGGGACACGTAGAATGCACGCCCAATACCATGGGACCGGCCCACCATCATGGGGAAGCCGAGACGGCAGCCTACGTCATCAAGGGCCATATCAGGGTTTATTACGGCGAGGACTACAAAGAGTACATAGAAGCAGGACCCGGCGACTTCATCTACGTGCCGGCAAACTTCAATCATATTGAAGGCAACCCGTACGACGAGCCTGCGGAAGCGGTGCTGTCTCGCGGGCCGGATAATATCGTCATCAATCTCTAGTTTTGGATCTAGGCACAGCGACCCCATAGCCTGACCAATGATGGTAACCGGCCCGGCCAACCTCGGCCTGGCCGGTTATATTTCGCCGTTTGATCAACTCCCGAATTTATCTGAAGAATCTTCGAAAATCAGTCATAACCATGACTAAATAAGTCTTCAACTCTCCGTGATTCAAGCCTGGCGGCAGGGCTTTTGAGAAGAACAGGCTGTATACTATGCCAGGTAACCTCGACTAGCCGCTCCCCTGATTTTTATTCTCATTTACCTACGTCCATTGAGCCTTTGCCCTTGTTGTTTTAGAGAGACCCCCTAGATTTGATCAAAGAACGAATCCAACAGAAGATGCGCCTGCCCCGTAATATGTTTTACGGCTGGTGGATTGCCATAATCTCCGCCGGTGCTGACTCACTGAAACACGGCACATTCAACAAGGGATTCACCTCTTACATCATCCCTCTGAGGGCAGACTTGGGCATCAGCTTGGCCGCAATCTCCTTTGCAGAGATGTTGGGCCGGATGGAGGGTGGCTTACAGGGTCCAATCATGGGCTGGGCCACCGACCGGTGGGGGCCACGGGTGATTCTGGCCTTTGGCGGGCTTACGTCGGGGCTGGGCTTCATCATGCTAGCGTTCACCGAGAACTACATTTATTTCGTTTTTGTGTTCGTAGGCTTAATGTCCCAGGGATTCAGGGCCGGTTACAACAACGCCACCATGCCGGCAATCAACCAATGGTTCCGCCGACACCGCGGTCTGGCTATGGGCATTGCCGGGATGGGAACAGCGGTTGGCGGTACTCTGATCGCTCCACTGATGGGGTTCTTGGTACTCAGCGCAGGTTGGCGTCCGGCTGCGTTTATCTCCGGCATCATAATCTTGTTGGTTGTAATCCCATTGTCTTTCTTGATCCGCCGCGATCCGGAGAGCATGGGTCTGCGCGCCGACGGTGATCCGATTCCCGATGACGAAGTAAACATTTCCGACTTGATCTCTGGCGGCACATCAGAGGGAGAACGGCACGGGGCGGCGATTTTGCATGCCGGAGAACCGGATTTCATGGCCGGTGAGGCCATGAAGACGCCGACTTTTTGGATGCTGGTTTTGGCCGTTGGCATGCGGAATACAGTCCATTCAGGAACCACGTTCCTGATGGTGCCGTTGGCGGTCTGGTTCCTGATGGGATCGGGGCGAACCGAAGACGCCTCTCAACCGATAGCCGTGGCGTTTGTTGGTGTCATGTCGTTCAGCCTTTTGGTCATGACGCCATTCGTTGGCTGGCTGGGCGACCGGTGGTCCAAGAAAAAACTTAGTTCCGCCTGCATGATCGGCGGAGCGTTGTCACTGTTGATGCTGGTGAACGACACCGGCAGCATCCTGCAGTTGGTGGGGTTTGTGGTACTGCTGGCATTTTCCGAGACTGCCAACCCACTGGCCTGGGCGATCATGGGCGACTACTTTGGACGGCGAAGCTACGCCACCCTACGGGGCTGGCAGCACCTGCCCGACCAGTTCATGTCCATGAGCACACCAGTGTGGATGGGATTGATTTTTGACCGTACGGACAGCTTTTTCTGGGCCCTTATTCCGCTGGTAGTCATCTATTGTCTGGCGGCCGTCTTCTACTGGATAATCCCTGATCCGAGTACTCCGGCCAGGGTGCGCGCCTACCAGGCGCAAGGACTGGACGCTCAGACCGGAAATTCTCCGAACCCAGACCCAGGCCCAGGCAATAATTCTTAGCGAGAGGCTCTAGCCGCCCGGATTGGCCAACGCCTCAGCAAAGCCCTTGACCGCCCCTTCCAATACCCAGTCTTCAACGCAGTACGAGATGCGGAAGTAACCTGGCGTGCCAAAGCCTCGCCCTGGCACCACCAGCACATTGGAGTTCAGCAGCGTCCGGCAGAAGACCACGTCGTCTTCGATGGGAGCTTTGGGGTACAAGTAAAACGCTCCCTGCGGCTGAACAACCTCATAACCCAAGTCCCACATGTTTTGGCAGAGAAAGTCTCGCTTCTTCTCGTAATACCCGGCGTCCACGCTAACGTCTTGTAGGTTGCGCACTATATGCTGCATCAACGCTGGTGCGTTGACGAAGCCGAGGGTGCGGTTGCAGAAGGCCAAACCGGAAGACAGCTCTTCTTTGTCTTTGTAATTTGGGTTCACTGCCATGTAACCAATGCGCTCCCCCGGCAGCGCCAGGTCCTTGGCGTGGGAGGTCACCACCACGCTGTTGTCGTAATGGGGCAGCACCTGTGGAAAGGTCATGCCGTCAAAGATGATGCGCTTGTACGGCTCGTCACTGATGATGAAAATCTCAGTGCCGTGCTCAGATTGCTTCCGCTCCAGCAGTGCCGCCAGCCCCTTGAGACTTTCTTCGGAGTAGACCGCGCCGGAGGGGTTGTTGGGCGAATTGACCATAATGGCCCGCGTCTTAGGCGTCATCACGGCTTCAATCGCCGTCAGGTCAGGCTGGAACTGGTCGTCGCAGGAGGCCACCACCGCCACGCCGCCATGGTTGTCTATGTAGTAGAGGTACTCCCAGAAGTAGGGCGAGAGGATGATTATTTCATCGCCTTCATTGAGTATGGTCTTCAGCACCACGTTGGCGGCTGCTGCTGCGCCGCAGCTCATGATGACGTCGGCGCCGGTGAAGTCCAAGCCCGACTCTTTCTTGAGTGAATCGGCCACCGCCTGGCGGGTTTCCATGTACCCAGGGTTGGGCATGTAACGGTGCATCCCCGAGATAGGGGCGTTGGCCAGACGGCGTAACTCGTCGTGGAATTCTTGGGGCGGCTCCATGACGGGATTGCCCAGAGATAGGTCAAAAACCTTGTCGGCACCAATCTGGGCCTTCAGCGCCATTCCCTCTTCAAACACCCGACGAATCCAACCGCCTTCATCCATGAACCGCCGGACCTTCTGCGACACCGCCATTTGAACAACCTCCATTAGCCTCTAAAACTGACCTACGCGAGTGTAGCAACGGGGGTTGTGGGTGTCAAAATCGAGTAGAACGTTCAAGCTGCTACAAAAGGCGATTCTAAACGCG
>CAVODA010000018.1:0-12483 GCA_963694265.1 Dehalococcoidia bacterium | reverse complement strand
ATGGTTTTCGACTCCCTAAGACTCGGCCAAAGGGGGTTCAGTCCACCGCCTTGAAAACCGGCGATATACTCAACTCCTTCTTTTTCTAGGGCATGGATAATGGCATCAGCAGCACGCATGATTCTTCTCTCAAAGTGATCGAATTGGGCAATGGGTATCCCCAAGCCCGCTGAGGATACCCAATAGTGAAACCGTGCCTGGGACGCCTCAGGTTGGTGGGATGATACGCCTGCCCATGATGCGGGTCAACTGGCTCACCGTCCTTATGGGATACCCTTCCTCAGCCTCGCTTTAAACAAAGCTAGCTTTCTTGACCCGGTCATAGGCGGCGGGTATCATCCCCTCAACGCCCGCCGGGCGTCAACAACTAAGATTATTAATGAGAAACAAAGCCGAAAAGCGAGGCCATACATGCCATCAGCCAGCGAGATGATTGTCCAGACTTTAGAGGAAGCCGGTATCGAATATGTCTTCGGCATCCCCGGTGGTGCCACCGGACAGATCTTCCAGGTTCTTGAGACCAAACAGGACCGGATCAAGACCATCTTGGTGCGCCACGAACAGGTGGCAGCAATCATGGCCGACGCTTATGGTCGTGCCGCCGGGAAACCAGCAGCTATAATGGGCCAGGGCCTGTTCATGGGCTCAAACGCGGCCTTTGGGATCATGGAAGCCATGCTCAGCAGCTCCCCCATGTTGGTCATCACCGATACCTCCGATGGCGGTGCCGCTCAACGGCCCGCAAACCAGTCCGGCGCCGGCGAATACGGCAGCATCGACCTCCAGTCCATATTCAAGGCCATGACCAAGTACACCACCTTGGCGACCAACCCCAAGGAAACAGTGTTGGGAGCCCAAATGGCCATCAAACACGCTGTGAGTGGCCGACCCGGCCCCGCAACTCTGTTGATGCGCTCTGCAGCCCTCAGCGGGGAGGTTGATCTGGAGTCACCACCTTTCATCCACAACGCCGCCGGTTTCTTGAACACAGTTAAGCCAGCCAGCGCAGCGGTGGACATTGAAAGGGCGATCCAGATACTAAACGAGTCTAAACGGCCAGTGATCATTGCCGGAAACGGCGTGCACGTGGCTCGGGCCCACGACGAGCTGCAGCAATTGGCCGAACAATGGGGCATGCCCGTGGCCACCAGCTACAAGGGCAAGAGCGCCATATCCGAGGATCACCCGCTGGCCCTGGGCATGGTGGGCACCTACGGCCAAGAAGCCGCCAACAAGGCGGTGGGCGACGCCGACACAGTGCTGGTGATTGGCGCTTTGTTACGCTCACAGGAGACTGTGGGTGAGCGTCCTGACATCTTCAACCCAGCCCGCCAGCGGATTATTCAAATTGACATTGACGAAAGAAATGCCGGCTGGTCTTTCCCGGTGGAGATTGGTCTCATCGGAGATGCAAAGGCGATTCTGGAGCAATTGGTTGAGGCTTCCAAAGAAGCAGCACCAGGCAACGCTTCCAATAGAAATGAATGGACCGAAAGTATGCAGGCCCGCCGCGATGCCGCCGGTTTCCACGACCAACCAGAGATGCACGAAGACAGCTCGCCGGTGAAGCCGCAACGCCTGATCGCCCAACTACAGGCGACGATGCCCGCAAACACCATCTACGCCCTGGACGCAGGCAATAACCGCACCTGGATGGCCCATCTCTACCGAGCCCAGCAGGCCAACACTTTCTACAGCCCCGGCGGCACTGCGGGCATGGGTTGGGCGCTGCCAGCCGCAGTTGGACTAAAGCTGGTCTATCCCGACCAGCCGGTGGTTTGCATCAGCGGAGACGGCGGCTACATGATGACCGTTAACGCCATCTCGACAGCAGTGCAATATGACCTGCCGATTATCTGCGTGGTGTTCAACAATGGCACCCTGGGCATGGTGAACGACCACCAGCCAGAGGGGCACAAAATAGCCTCCGAGTTCTACCCCACCAACAACGCCACAGTGGCCGAGGGTATGGGCGCGTGGGGGATTCAGATCAACGACTCTAAGGACCTGCCCGACGCTCTCAGGGCTGCCCAAGCGTCCGGCAGAACGGCAGTGATCGACGTCATCATCGACCCGGGTCCCAGTCCCGACGACTGGCGGATGGGTGCCTGGAAAGCAGGTCAAACTTAAGCGGTGATCAGGACAGGGGGAAGACAACCTTCCCCCTTAAAGTCCGCTCATGGTGAGCCTGTCGAACCAACTGTCCGATATCAGTCGTGCTTAACCCAAGCAGTCCTTCGACAGGTCCGATAAATCGAGACTCTCGACTTTATCGAACCTCAGGATGAGCGGTGTGGCATACGTGGCCGTCCATAGTCATTCCTGCCTCCGCAGGAATCCAGATAGCTGTTGGTTCAACAATGTTTGAGTCGTGATACATGGATTCCCGCCTTCGCGGGAAAGACGGTTGGAGGTTACTGGTGTGCTGTCAGTTGATGGAGGTTCCCCATACCGTTCGTACTGAGCTCCGACCAAGGTCGAGAGTCTCGATTGATCGAACCCGTCAAAGGATGCGCATTAGGCAGACTCTGATCACTCCGTCGTCATTCCTGAGGGATTAGCAAAAACATTGAATCGGAGATGCCTTTCAGGCGTGAATCGTTGGACGAGATATTAGGCCGGTGATAGTATAGTCCGAAGGCTCATCTTTCCTTAAATTCTTGAGTGAACACGAGCCTGAACCCTAACCCAGATTAGTGTCTATTTCCGGCCCGATTGTCTTGGGTCGGTTATTCTATTTAAACGACCGGTTAAACCGCCCAGCAGATTCCACCGGAGGCCCTTTTGGCAAACTTACTACAAATAGTCGACTTGGCCGACTCTGACCAGGTCCAACTTTCTCTTTTTTCCGACTCCAATGTGCCCGAGACATCTCCACCAGTCAATTTCCCACTGCCGCTGTCCGACACCGAGTTGGCGGAGATTCGTTGGTATTTCAATGAATACCCAAACGATACGTTTGGCGACGCCAAGACTCGTGCTGAGGCCGTAGAAACCGGTCTCAAAGCTCTGGGACAACTGTTGTTTCAAGCAGCATTTGGGTCCAGTGACGAGTCAAAATCACTCCTGAATAAAGCCGTTGGCGGTGAGCCACCCCAACTCGCCATTGTCTCCTCCCGTCCAGAATTTCTCAGCATCCCATGGGAGCTGATGAACGGCGGCGAAGACACCTATCTGGCGTCCCGGTTCTCCGGAATTAGCCGACGTTTATCGTCTGGTTCGCCGTCTGGTTCCATCGAGAGTTTCACCAGTGAACTACCCACTGACCAACTCAACGTACTACTCTTACTCCCACCCACCGGTGAGGGGTCTGGCAGCATCGCAACTGAAGCTCTGACCGCCCTGGAATCTCTGACTGTCTCCGCTGAACTAGACTGCCTACGACCGTCCACCTCAGCCAGCCTCCAAGAACAGCTAACCACCCAGCCAGGGCATTACCATCTGGTACACCTGGACGGGTTCACCATCTCCAGTGAGGGCATAATTCTTGAAGACGGTTCCGGTGGAACGACCGCTGTCGACGCCGCCACTATGGCCGGATTGCTGAATGGAACACAAACCCCGGTGTTGCTGATTAATGCCTCAGCCTCCAGCGCATTGAACGACGTTATGTCATTTGCCTCCGGTCTGGCTCAGAACGGAGTCCCTCAAGTAGTTGTAGCGCCGCTGCCCATTGCCGGCGCGGGCCGGGTTTTGTTCTGCGAGAATTTCTTCAAGGGCCTCAGCGGTGGCTCATCAGTCGCCCAAGCCGTCGCCACCGTGCGTCAGGCCATGATGGACCACCCTCAGCGTCCTTCAGCCACCGGGCCCTTGGTCTCCTGGGACTGGACGGTGCCCGTGGTGTTCGAGTCGAAAGAATATGCACCAGCAGCCATCATTGCTGAAGAAGTTGCGCCGTTGGCACCTGGCCAACCCCAATCAGAAGAAGAAACCGCTGGCACCGAACTGCCCCGGGGCGGCCCTTACGGTCTGATTGGCCGCCATGCGGAAATGTTGGATCTAGAACGTAAATTCCGCGAGACACCCGTCGTTCTCCTATCTGGAGACGTCGGCGTCGGCAAGTCTGAACTAGCCTTGGGCCTGGCCGGGTGGCTCCGCAAAACCGGAGGACGTTCTGGTGGTGTTTTCTATTCTGCATTTGAGGTGGGCGCTGGCTTAGAACGGGTGCTTCATGAGATTGGCACCTCCCTAGCCGGACTGGACTTTGCCGACCTGCGCAACGACGACCGCCGGAATTGGGTCGTCGATTACCTGCAAAACAACCCAGCTATGCTGGTCTTTGACAGCCTCCAAAACCTGTCTGGATTCCCCGCTGGAGCGCCGGGCCTGTTGGACAACAAAGAGATGGCCGACCTGAACGCTTTCATCAAGGATGTGGCCGAGGGCGGGCAGACGTGGATTCTATTGGTCAGCCGCCGGGACAAAGAATCCTGGGTCACCGTACCCCACGGCAGCAGCCGCCTTGAGGGACTTACCGGTTCAGACCGCATCGTCTTGGGCACCAGGCTGCTAGAAGAGGCCAAGGCCGACCCGATGCGCTTGGGCTCCGAGTACCTAGAAATATTGGAGTTGGTGCACGGCCATCCGTTGGCCATGGAAATTGCGCTGCCCCTGCTGAAAGACGTTCCTTCTACCATACTGGTCGGCGAACTCAAAGCAGCATTGGAACAACACGAACCGGGCGCCGATGAAGAGGGCCGCCCAGCTTACCTGACGGTCGCAATGGACCTTTCTTACGGTCGTATGACCCGCCGCAACCGGGTCCACCTGCCGTTCTTGTCCATGTTCCGCAGCCGGATCATGATGGACATCCTGACGCATATCACAGAGGAGCAGGTCTACAAATCAGCCATGGGCGAAGCGTTGGGCTACGGCGCAACGCGTTCCCTGCTCAGAAACGCCCGCAACAGCGGATTTCTGGAGCCCATCACTCCCAGCGTTTACCAGATACACCCATCACTGCCGTGGTTCTACGGACGCAGTCTCTACCAGCAGTTCCCGGCCAGCACCATTGAACGGTTGGAGCACGAGGTAGTCCGGGTCTACGCCGACACCGCCGACTATTTCATGGAAACTCTCTACGAGAACCAGGATGCCGGCACCACGGCCATTTTGGCCGAGGAAGGCAACATCACCCAGGCCTTGGCCCTTTCCCTGGAGGCCGGTCAGTGGGAAAACGCCCAATTACTGGTACAACCACTGGCCCAGGTATTCCGCATGCAGAAGCGATACCCGGAGCTGCGCCGCCTGCGCCGTCAGTTGCTTGAGGTCACCGGTGTCACCGCAGAGGAAGCCGAGAAATCCGGCGGCATTCAACTGTGGCTCTATCTAATGGGCACCGAAGCCAGTGAGTGCATCGAGACCAAGGAGTTTGAGCGGGCCGATGGTCTCAACAAGCAGCTACTTGAATACCTCGTAACCAAAGATGACGGTGACACGGACCCGCGCACTGCTGCAGTCTTTCACCAGATGGGCCAGGTGGCCCAGAACCGTTGGCAACTGGAAGAAGCCCACGGCCTGTATACCCAGTCGCTGGCCATCATTGAAGGCGGAGAGGACGAAGAAGCCGCCGCCGACGACTACTACGGTCTGGGGATGATCTCCCAGTATCGCCGCCGCTACACTGAAGCCAAAGAGTGGTTCAGCAAAGCACTGGAGATTCACCAGCGCATCGACAATGCCGAGGAAATGATCAAGGACTACCGGTCATTGGGTCTTTGTTCCCAATACAAGTTTGAGTACGACGAAGCCGCCAGCTGGTACCAACGGGCGAGGGAGATGCTGGAAGAGGCCCGAGACGAAGAGAACGCGGTCTTGGTCTACCATTCGCTGGGAACCGTCTGCCACGCCCAGTATCAGTTCGACGAAGCCGAGAACTGGTACCAACAAGCCCTACAGCTCAGCGACCGTATGGACAACCACGCCCAGATGGGTATCGAGTTCCACCACCTGGGATTGGTTGAACAGGCCAGGGAAATGTTCGTTGACGACGCCGAGCACTGGTACATGATGGCCATTGGGAAATGGCAGGGGCTGGGCGACCGCCGCTCCGAAGGTGACGAATGCCGCCAACTGGGTGTGCTCTTCCACGAACAGAAAGACCTGGACAAAGCCGAAGAGTGGTACGGGAAAGCGCGGGATGCCTTTGAAGAAATTCAAGACGTCAACCGTATCTGCCGCACCTACGGCCAGCTTGGCATGTTGGCTGAGGAACGGGACGACATCTCCGGCGCGCTGCTGTGGGCTGGGCGGACCTACCAGTTGGCCAATACCAACAACCTGCAAGTGCTGGCCCAAGTGAAGGCCCACTTGTCCCGCCTGAAAGAAAAGCACGGCGACGAGAACTTCACCGCCTGGTGGCAAGACTTTGCGGGTGAAGCCCCACCAACCGACCTGGAAGTTGACCAAGAGACCATCCTGTAGCCTCGGATTAAGATTGATGGACCCGGCAAGTGACCTGCTCAAAAGCGTAATTGAAGACGTCAACTCCCTTAAAACTCTGGGGAGTGATAGTACTGAACCTGAAGCACTGAAAAGCGTTAGCCAATTAGTATTTCGGCTGCTGGTTGCCGGTGATTTGCAAAAGGCGCAAACGTCCATGAGGATGCCAAAGTCGCCTCAGATTAAGGGCTTCTCGTTGCATCCGGCTTATGTCTCAGACCCAGGCAGGAATTACGCCTTTGCCCTGGCTGGCGGAGCAATCATCAACGGGTCTAGGTTGTGTGGCATCAACAGAGTCAAAGACGAAATCAACCTGACCCCGCCAAACGTGCCCAAAATTGCTACAATTCCGCTAGTTAAATATCTAGACTCGCCCGGCGTCATGATCAACGGCGTGCCGGTAAATCGCCGGGCCCTGATAAAATACGTCACCACGAAACTGGATGATCTCGACTTCGATTTCATCGCTGACGAATCCCACGATGGCCGGTTGCAACTGCTGCTTGATTCCGAGGGGGCCAGGCACTGTTTGAATGATGTCCCTTTGGCCTATTACGAGCTTCTGTCCATCGGCCAGGCCCTGATAACTTCGCCCAACATCATCCGCCTGTCCCGACGTATCGAAAAATTCCTCAACCAGGGGGCTCAACCCACCGCCGCTGCAACAGGGGAGTAACAAATGTCAGTCACATCGATCGAAATCACAGAACGCGCCCCATACGCCGAAGGCGAATCCTTTGGCGACGTGGGCGCTTACGAACGGTTGGAGGGAACAGCCCACTTCGCCGTCGACCCAAGCAACCCAGCCAACTTGCTAATCACCGACGTGGCTCTAGCGCCCAGAAACCAGGCCGGTCTGGTGGAATTTTCTGCCGACTTCCGCATCGTAAAACCCGTTGACCCGCAAAAGGGCAGTCACAAGCTGTTCTTTGATGTGGTCAACCGGGGCAGGCCGCTATCTCTATTGCGCATCAATAGCGCTCCGGAAAACGACCCAATGAACCCAGGCAACGGCTTTCAGATGCGCCGAGGCTATACCCAGGTCTGGTGCGGCTGGCAGCATGATTTCCCCACCACTCCCGGGTTCCTCAAGGTTCATATTCCCAATGCGTCATACGCCAACGGGCCGGTCACCGGACGTATCGCCGTGACCTTCCAACCAAACGAAGCAGCCAACAGCCAGATGCTCTCCGACCGCGGACACCACCCCTACCCCGCCAATAATCTCGACCAACCGAATGCCGAACTTCTTGTTCATGACTATGACGGTGGCCCTAGCACCTTGATCCCTAGGTCTGATTGGACTTTTGGCCAGTTGAAAGACGGAAGCGTGGTGCCTGACGACACCCACATCTGCATGGCAAACGGGTTTGAACCCGGCAAGGTCTACCAGTGCATCTACACCACCAGCACTGCGCCGGTGGTGGGACTTGGCATGGCCGGAATCCGGGACTTGATCTCATTCCTGCGCTACTCAGACAGCGCAGACAACCCTTGCGCCGGTGACATAGAACACACCATGGCATTTGGTTCATCCCAAAGCGGCCGATTCCTCCGTGAAATGCTGTATCTGGCCATGAACCAGGACGAGAAAGACCGGATCGTATTCGACGGCATCATCGCCAATATCGCCGGTGGCCGCCGCGGCGAGTTCAACCAGCGCTTCGGCCAGCCGTCCAACACAGTAGAAGCCAGCACTGCCAGCTTGTTCCCGTTTGCAGACATCCAGCAGATCGACCCCGAAACGAATGTGTCAGACGGGCTACTCTCTCTACTCATAGCCAGGGGGAAAGCGCCCAAACTGTTCTTGACCAATACCTCTAGCGAATACTGGGGTGGCCACGCAGCCCTGACCCACATCGATGCCACCGGTACCAAGGACATCGTCCCGTCCCATACTGTTCGTATCTACCATTTCGCTGGCACCCAACACAGCCCCGGAGTGTTGCCCTTGGGCCACGTCCAGGCCACTGGCGCCGTTGGCTTACACGCCTTTAACTGGGTGGACTGGCGGCCGTTGATGCGGGCGGCCGTCGCCAACTTAGACGCTTGGGTCAGTGAAAATATCTCACCGCCCACCAGCAAACACGCGCGCTTGGATGACGGAACAGCAGTACCTACAGACTCACTAAAGCCAATCTACGATGCCTTCCCTGGATTCGGCTTCCCAGACCATTTCAGGCATCTGTCCCGGTATGACTTCGGCCTCGAAGAAGGTATTACAGAAAACCTACCTCCGGTCACTGGAAAACCCTACCCGGCTTTGACAACGGCCGTGGACCAGGATGGAAACGACCTGGCCGGTATCCGTCTGCCTGACCTAGCGGTTCCCCTAGCAACGGTCACGGGCTGGAACCTGCGGAGACCGGACACTGGCGGCCCAGGCCAAACGCATAAGGTCATGGGCTCTACGGTACCCTTCACTTTCACCCGTCAAGACCGCCAGGAGTCAGGCGACCCACGCCCATCCATCGAAGAACGGTACGCATCTAAAGAAGACTACCTAGACCGAGTGGAAGGCGTTGCGAGAGACCTCACGGCAGAACGCTACATGCTGGAAGAAGACATTGATCGAGTCGCCGAGATGGCCGGGGAACGGTTCGACCTGCTAGAGTCCCAAGTGGCAGAATCGCAACCCGCTGACGACTAGTAATAATTCAAATAAAAATTGCTGACTTTTAGCACAGCTACCAACCAATCTAAGGGCAAAAAATTACTCAAGTAAACGAAACTGGAGAGAAGATTATGAACGTTGGAACATCGGTACCCCTACCGGCCTATACCATCGACCCGGCATTCATGGCCAAGAAGGCTGAAGACTTGGGCTTCGAATCCATTTGGTACGCCGAACACGCGGCCGTGCCGGTCCACAGCGACAGTCCTTTCCCGGCCACTGGGGGAGAGATTCCCTGGACTTACTCCCATTTCACCGACCCATACATAGCCCTGGCCCGCGCCTCTGCTGTCACCACCAAGATCAAGCTGGGCACCGGCATCACCCTGGTCCCAGAGCGCAACCCGCTGCTGCTGGCCAAGGAGATTGCCACCCTGGACCGCTACAGCGGAGGCCGTTTCCAGTTTGGAATCGGTACCGGCTGGCTCCGGGAAGAGACCGAGTTGATGGGCGGTGACTTTGATCACCGGTGGACTCAGACCCGAGAAGCCATCGAAGTAATGAAAGAACTCTGGACCAAGGAAGAGGCAGAATACCACGGCCGGTACTTCGACTTTCCCTTGGTTAAGTCATACCCCAAACCCGTGCAGACTCCCTATCCGCCCATCATCCTAGGCGGGATGGCCAAGAACGTACTGCGCCGAGTCATTGCCCACGCTGACGGCTGGATGCCCAACCGGATAACACCGGCAGAGGTGGAAGAAAGCCGCAAGAAGCTGGACGCCATGGCCGCCGAAGCGGGCCGCGATCCCAAGTCGATCACCATCACGGTCTACGGACAACTGCCGCAGAAGGACATTGTTCAACCCCTGCTAAACGCGGGCGCTGACCGCGTGGTGGTACGCCCGGAGCACGTGGAAACCGAAAAGGAAATGGGCGATCAACTGGAGCGCATGGCCGAAGCAGTATTCAAATAGGTCATTTAATGGTTTAACAACGAAAGCAGATGGTTCGACAGGTCCGATAAATCGAGAATCTCGACCTTGGTCGGAGCTCACCACTAACGGATGGAGTGAGCCTGTGGTTGCAGAGATTGCGCTTGAAGTCATTGCTACCTTACCTGTCATCCCTGCCCACCTCTTCATTTCTGCCCTAACCGTCATTCCTACGAAAGCAGGAATCCAGAATGGCCGTCGGTTAAACGGTATCTGAGGCTTGATACATGGATTCCCGACTTCGGGGGAAAGACAGCTGAGGGCCACGGTTATGGTGGCCAATAATGAGGGCTCCTCTAAACCGCTCGTCCTGAGCCCGTCGAAGGATGCGCATCAGTCAGACCTGAGCCGCCACCCGTCATTCCTGCGAAGGCAGGAACCCAGGATAGCGCTGGTAAAAGAAATTCTAGGCAACGTAAGCAAGAAGGATCATGAACATGGACCGGACGACTGAAATGCTGGCATCCTACGCCTGCCGGCTCAGCTTTGAGGAACTGGACGACAAGACAGTCCACCAGGTGAAACGTACCCTGGTGGATACGATGGGCTGCGCCATGGGCGGATTCGTTTCCGAGCCAGCCAAGATTGCCCGTGGCATGGCTTCAACCATCACCAGCACCACACCGGCGCGGGTGTTCGGCACTGACGTCTACACCTCGCCAGACATGGCAGCCTTCGCCAACGGTGTTATGGTCCGGTATCTAGACTGCAACGATTCCTACTTCTCCCCCGGCGGTGGACACCCTTCTGACATGATCACCGCCGTGCTGGCATTGGCCGACCCTATGCTGTCCGACGGACGCACCATCGTGACCGCCATTGCGCTGGCCTATGAGGTCTTCTGCCGCCTGTCTGACCAGGTAGTCATCGGTGACCTAGGTTGGGACCAAGGCATTTTCAGTGTGGTTGGCGCCGCGTGTGGCGCGGGTAAGATTCTTGGCCTGGACCAGGAGCAGATGAGCAACGCCATATCCCTGGCCATCACCCCGTCTCTCCCCTTGGCAGTTACCAGAAGCGGAGAGCTATCCATGTGGAAAGGCTGCGCCACCGCAGCATCGTCCCGCTCGGCTGTGTTCGCTGCCCTGCTGGCCGCAGAGGGCATGCAGGGGCCAGGAGAGCCATTTGATGGCAAACGGGGACTCTGGGAGCAGGCCGTGGGCAAGCCAGTGGAGATAATTGACTTCCCCATGGGCGGCAGCCGAAAAGCAGACGACCCGTTCCGAATCAACCAGACCATCGTCAAGAGTTATCCCTCTCAGATACACACCCAAGCCCCCATTGGGCTGGCCCTGGAGCTGGGCAAAAAAGTGGCGTTGGCGGATATAAAATCGATCCACATCGACACCTATCACACTGCCGCCAGCACCGCTTCCAGCGAACCTGAGAAATGGAATCCCAAGACCAGGGAGACCGCCGACCATAGCATCCCCTTCCTTGTGGCAGCAGCCTTACAAGAAGGTGCAGTAACTCCGGGAACCTTCACACCGCAGGGCATCGCCGACGCCACCAAACGCGCGACGATGGCCAAGATGACACTGAGTGAAGACGCCGAGTTCACGGCAAACTTCCCCGACCAGTACAACTGCCGAATCACGGTCACCGACCAAGCAGGCGAAGTCCACACCGCTCACACCGCCTACTCCAAAGGCCACAAGAACAACCCGCTATATGACATTGAGCTGGAATGGAAGTTCCGCAGTTTTGCCTCCGGAGTGCTTTCAGACATGCAATGCGACCAGGTCTTGTCGGCCCTCTGGGCCTTTGATGAAGCCATCGACATGGACGATCTATTCGACGGACTGGTTATCTAGAGAACCATGACTACCAATTCCGGATTCAGGTCCATGTTCACAGATTTAGTCCAAAAACCCGAAGAGGATATTCAGTTAGACCGGGCCGCCCTCTACCTAGCCGGTGAAGAGTACCCGGAGCTTGATGTTCCCTCTCACCTGGCCCAGCTAGACAAGTTTGCCATCCAGGTCTCGGCCAGAGTGAACTACGAGGCAACACCATCAGAACTGGCCCACGCCATTGCAGGGTACCTATTCACAGAGGTGGGATTCCACGGCAATTCAGGGGAGTATTACAGCCCGGACAACAGCTTCTTGAACCGTGTAATGGAAACCCATACCGGAATACCCATCACCCTGTCGCTACTGTTCCTTGAGGTAGCTCGCCGCCTTGAGCTGCGGTGTTCCGGCGTCGGACTGCCCGGTCACTTTATCGTCAGCTTGGACGAGTCAGGAGAGTACTTAGACCCGTTCAATGCCGGAGTTAACCTCTCCGCAGCAGACTGCCGCACGCTGGTCCAAAAGATGTCTGGCGGACACTTGAAGTGGACCGATGAATTCTTGGTTCCCTGCACCAAATACGACATTCTCTTCCGAATGTTGAACAATCTGAAAAGTGTCTACATGCAGAGCAAAGGGTTCG
>CAVODA010000017.1:0-12876 GCA_963694265.1 Dehalococcoidia bacterium | reverse complement strand
CCATGCCCAACATTGCGCCGGAGAGCTGCCAGCCAAATGATCGGCCCAATGACCCCTCGCCGTAGTAACGACGGTTGATGATGGGAAAGGCTGAACCCTCTCCGCCGTAGCCAATCCCAAAGACCACAGCAAATAAATAGAAAGTCCAGGTGTCATGGGTCCAAAACAGCATCAACACCGGCAACCCCTGTAGCACGTACATGACTGCCATGGTGCCTCGTGGGCCCAGGGAATCAGCCAACACCGGAGTCAGGAACCGGGTTAACCCACTCACTAAGGCCAGGGTGCTGAGAACCCCCGCCGCCGCTATCGGGCCAACCCCAGCTAGAACGGCGATTGGGACGATGTAGACGATTACTATTGCATGGGAGACGCAGCCCAGGTAATGGATCATCACCAATTTCCAGAATGCGGCGGTGGACTGGATGGACGCCGCACGGACCTTATCCCTGACCATGCGAATCTCACGGCTGAACTGCTCGTTCTGCCCGTCAGCCCAGGCGCCACCAAATGGGTCTATGCCGATGTCAGACGGCCTACTGCGGAAGAAATACACGACGATGGACATGGTGATGCCGCAACCAATGCCCAACGTCCAGAAGGCCACTCTCCAATCGTAATTCGCCAGCAAGATGCCGATGAGCAGGGTGGTGCCGGCAGGCCCCACGCCTTGGGCGCACTGCAGTAGTCCTACCCCAACGCCCAACTTTTCTTTAAACCAGTAGGTGGCGGTGGTGATCAACGCTACGTTGAGGCAACTCTGGGTGGTACCGAGGAATATTCCGTAAGCCACCCATATATGCCAAACGTCCGTTGCCATGGCCGAGATAGCTGTACCAATAAAGAAGCACACCACCCCGATGATCAAAACCGAACGACCACCGTACCGGTCCGTGGCAATGCCGATGATTGGGGCGAGTACTGCGCTCATGATGGCGGAGATGCCGTAGGCCAGTGTTATTGAACCCTGGCTCCAGCCATACTCATCTTGCAGCGGCAGAATCACCACGCCAAAGGCTTGGGTGATGGAACCACCACCGAGGTACAGCAATACCGAAAGGCCGATTATGATCCAGGCGTAATGGATTTTTGGACGGCGCATCTGCATCTTGGTAAAAAATCTCAAAAGTGACGGCAATTAAGGACAGGCGTCAATCTAAAGGGATCCAGACTGAACCCACTCGACTGCATTGGATTGTAACGGTCGTTGGGCCAGCGTGGGAATAGCAAAATGATTACCCACTGACAATAAGAAAAGGGTTAATATTGTTGCACCCGTCCCGGCAGCCAAAAATGGAAGCCAATTTTAGTAGCCCACTATTAGCACCCAACTCTGAGAACGCATGAGTATCAATGGCCAACAATCTAGCCTGCAACTGAGCATCTTGGACCAGAGCCCTTCCCACCAGGGCGAGGACGCTGCCCAGTCTTTCCAACGGACCATCGAACTGGCCACCAAGGCCGACGGCTGGGTCTACCACCGTTATTGGGTGGCCGAACACCACAGTTCAGACCGAGTGATGGGTTCGTCTCCGGAAGTTTTAATCTCCCATTTACTGGCCAAGACTAATCGCATCCGGGTCGGCTCCGGCGGCGTTATGCTCCAGCATTACAGCCCCTACAAAGTTGCAGAGAATTTCAACGTCCTGGCCTCTCTAGCGCCTGGGCGGGTTGACCTGGGCATTGGCCGTGGACCGGGTGGGCTGCCCCAGTCGACCATGGCCCTACAGCAAGCAGTGGCCGGCGAACGGTCCATTGGTGACAAGATTTCAGCGTTGCGTGAGTTCCTACAGGGAGACCTGCCCCCGAGCCATGCTCTGCACGGACTGATGGCCAGCCCCAGGCCACCAGAGTCTGCTGACATATACCTGCTGGGCACCTCTGCGTCCAGCGCAGAAATGGCCGCCGAGTTTGCCTTGCCCTACGTATTTGCCCTCTTCTTGAACAGCGACCAAGACGTGATGACCAAGGCTATGACGGACTATCACCGTCTGTTCGACCCGGCTAAGATCGCCCAAAAGCGCGCCATGCTCGCCCTTCCGGTGGTGGTGGCTGACACCAAAGATGAAGCCGCCGAGCTGGCCTCAAAAATCAAGGTAATTCGCATCAGCCTAGAGAGCGGCCGCACGCTGACCACCGCCACCCTAAAGGCCGCCGAAGACTTTGGGGCGCAGTGCGGCGAGAAATTTGAGATCAATGTCTATGAGGCACCGGTGGTCCACGGGTCCCCGGAACTGGCGTTACAAAAACTCTTGGATATCCAGAGATTACATAATGTGACAGAGATTATGGCCGTGACCGCCATCAACGATTTTCAGAAGCGACTCCGGTCTTACGAGTTGCTGAGCAAGGTTGCCACAGAGGCAAATATCGCCGGCAGTTATCGTTAGAACATTACAGGGCAGGAAATAACATGACCGACAAAAGGATGATGCGATTGGGCGTTTTCCTCTCCGGAAGCGGCGGCAATATGGCCTCGTGGCGTCACCCAAGCGCGGTGCCCGACGGCGCAGTGAATCTGGCCTATTACCAGGGTCTCACCCGTAAGGCAGAGGCCGCTAAGCTGGACTTTGTTTTCTTTGGCGACGGACTCTACATCAGCGAGAAGTCGCACCCGAACTTCCTCATCCGATTTGAGCCGCTGACCCTGCTGGCCGCGTTGGCCATGGACACCACCAACATCGGCCTGGCAGCGACTCTGTCCACCACCTACAGCGACCCCTACACGGTGGCTCGGCAGTTTTCTTCCATCGACCATCTGAGCGATGGCCGGGCGGGTTGGAACATTGTGACCTCGCCTTTGGAAGGCTCCGCAGCCAACTACAACAAACCGGAGCACCCCCAACACGACCTGCGCTACCGCATGGCCACTGAGTTTGTTGAGATAACCAAGGGGCTGTGGGATTCCTGGGAAGACGACGCATTCGTGCGCGACAAAGAATCCGGGGTATTCATTGACTCAACCAAGATGCACCGCCTAGACCATGAGGGCGAGTTCTTCAACGTTCAGGGGCCCCTGAACATTTCCCGTTCCAAGCAGGGCAGCCCAGTACTGATCCAAGCTGGTTCATCGGAATCAGGACGCGGGTTCGCTGCCACAGTCGCGGATGCCATTTTCACCGGACAGGCAACCAGAGCCGACGCCACCGATTTTTATAAGGACGTAAAGCAGCGGGCAGTAACTGCTGGCCGAAACTCGGACGAAGTCCTGATTATGCCTGGCTGCGGACCAATCGTCGGTGACACCCCGGAAGAGGCGGAGGCCAAGTACCAGGAAATCGCCAACTTGGTGGTCATTGATGACGCCCTAAATTACTTGGGTCGCTACTTCAACGACATGGACTTCTCGCCCTTCGATCTAGACGCGCCGTTCCCGGACCTGGGAGACTTTGGCCGTAATGGTTGGGAGAGCACCACCGATAAGATCAAGCAGTTGGCCAAGGACGAGAACCTGACCCTGCGTGAGATGGCGCTAAGATCGACCACCCCACGAAGCGAGTTCATCGGCACTCCAATCCAAGTAGCCGACTCGATGCAGGCTTGGTTCAAAAATGGCGCGGCAGATGGCTTCATGTTGAACAACAGCGTGCTGCCCCAAGGGTTCAACGATTTTGTGGATCAGGTGTTGCCCATCTTAAAAGAACGGGGTCTGTTTCGAACCGAGTATGAAGCAGACACACTGCGCGGTAACCTGGGACTACCCAAGCCTGAAAACCGCTATACTCAGTGGGCCAAGCTGCAAAGCAGCCCTAAATAGGGACGTTGTGAATTGCCTTGAGGCTGCCACCCCATCCCTTCACCCCCGCTCATCCTGAGCCCGTCGAAGGATTCGCGTAAGTCAGGCTTAGAACAGGAAACAGGGCTAACTCGAGAGATCGTTCGAGAGGCTCACCACGAGCGGTTAATCGTGGTGATTGTTGACAATGACTAAAACCCGGTCCCGTAAAAGATAACCATTAGGAGGCAGTACCATTGCCTACACTGCTGGGCATCCACGGCACCGTGACCAGCGCCGGCCGCTTACATCAGGCCCTGCAAGTGGCCGTTGATGCGGCTGCAGCTCACAATCCCTCCATCACAACCAGTATGCTCCATCTGGGAGACCACCAAATCTCCTTTGCCGATGGCCGTCCCGCAGAGGCCTATGGAGATGACACCGCCCATGTCCTGGAGCAGGTGATGGCAGCGGATATGTTTATCATCGCCACGCCCATATTCCGGGCGTCTTTTACCGGGGCGTTGAAGAACCTTTTGGACCACATCCCAGTTGAGGGTTTGATGGGCAAAGCCTGCGGACTAATCGGCATGGGTGCCACCGACCACCACTACCTGACGGTAGACACTCAACTGCGGCCGGTTCTGGCGTGGTTCGGAGCACACCTGGTTCCCGGTCAGGTCTATCTGCAGTCGCAGCACTTCCAAGATGGCAACCTGACTGACCTCAAAGCCATCGACGGACTGCAAAACCTGGGTCAGGCGGTTTTGTCCCTGCATACAGCAACGTGCTCAGGAGATGCCGCCGGTCCCGCGCCTTTGGCAGCCGGTTAGACAGATGCCGGAAACGAAACCAATCGACACCAAGCTGGTTCAAGAATCACAGACGGAAGCCGGGGCAACGATCTCCTACCCGATACCCGTCACTTCCTACCCAACCGGTTCCGGAGTAATCATCGTCAACTCGCCCGGCTCTGGTGAACTAAAAGACGGACGAGATCAGCGTTGGAAGAACCTGGGTCTGCATCTCCAAGAGGCAGGCCTGGCGACCCTGGTCACCTACAACGCCCCGCGACCCGACTTTAAAGTCCAGCTAGAATGGGAACCCTATTCATATGAGGGTGTTAGCTGGAACAAGCTGCTGATTGAGAGTCTCAGCCACGTTGTTGAATGGGCGCTTGAGAACTCGGTGCAGATCTGTGGGTCTGAGTCGCCGGTTATCTACCTGAGCGGGTTTTCCTCTGGCGGCTCGGCTGTGGGAGCGGTTGCGAATAGATACCCCAGCGTAAAACGCATCCTGTTTCTGTCCACCTACGACAGCGTCGGCGACCCTTTTTACGAAGGCACCTTTGCCTTCACGGGAGACATCTATTTGGCTTACGGCGGCGAGGACGAACCGGCCGGTATGCTGGCCCGGGTGATCCAGATGGGGGCGTTGGCAGCCAGGTCGTACCAGGCAAGAGAGGTGCCCAACTGCGGACACCGGTTTGATGGTGAAGCCAACACCAAATTATTGACCCTGGCTTTTCACTGGGCTTTTGAAGGCGATAACAGTCTGCCAAAACCGCAGGCCTAGTTCCTGAGCTAATTAAATATTGAGGAGGGGAAAATGCCACGAGAGACAATTTATCTGAGATATACCGCGGGACAAGAACTAGTCAAAGGGACCTGGAGGTATGCCCGTGGGTATGTGCCGGGAGAACCCAACGAGGGTTTGGTGGAACAGATCGATGGCAGTCCGGCCCGCCTGGTCGATTACGACGACTCCGGCTGGGAGATTTGCCCCGACCTGGCGGAGCGCAATTCCCACGGCTTCAGCTTCATCTGGTACCGGATTAAGATTACGATCCCCGAGTCGGTTAACGGCCACCCGGTGAAGGGAACTCGCATCCAATTTGAGACCTGCATCGACGACTACGGTGAGATTTGGATTGACGGCGAGTGCAACCGAGACCAAGGCGCAATTCAAGGGTTCAACACCCCCCAGCGCGTCCTGCTCAGTGCTGACCCCAACCCTGGCGACCAACACACCATCGCCCTGCTGGCAGCCAACGGCCCCCTCGGAGCGCCCGGCGGAACAGTCTTCTGTCGCTACGCCAACCTGGGCTTTGAGTGGACCGGCGGCCTAATGGGACCCCTTTAATTTGAGAGGCCCGCTTTAACCAATCAGTCCTTGATGAATTAGACCTCCATAATTAGACAACGACAACGAGGAAAAATGAGACTTGAAAACAAGGTTGCTATAGTCAGTGGCGGCGCACGGGGTATCGGCGCCGCCATCACAAAAATCCTGGCCCAGGAAGGGGCCAAGGTCGTCATTGGTGACGTCCTCGAAGAAGCAGGCCAAAAGACCGCTGCGGAGATTAATGCCGCCGGCGGAGAGTGCATCTTTGTCAAGTTGGATGTCACCAGCGAAGCCGACTGGGACAACGTCGTAGGAGAGGCGACGCGTCGCTTCGGCAAGCTGGATATATTGGTCAACAATGCCGGCATTACATCGCGCGGTAAGATCGAGGACATCAGCGCGGATGACTGGACTCGGGTCATGGACGTCAACGTCAAAGGTGGGTTCCTTGGTACCAAGATGTCCATCCCAAAGATGAGGGCCAACGGCGGCGGCTCCATCGTCAACATCTCATCAGGGGCGGCCATCGCTCCGCAGCCGAACACCTCCGGCGCCTATTCCGCCAGCAAGGGTGCGGTCCGCATATTTACCAAGTCCACGGCGATTCAGTACGCCGCCGAGAACATCCGGTGTAACTCGGTTCACCCCGGTCCGGTGGAGACCGATATGCTGAACTTGAGCCGAGAGGGTGACTCAGAACTGGCGGATATGAAGGCGCGTGTCCCGTTGGGTCGGTTTGGGAAAGCTGAGGATATAGCCTACGGTGTGCTGTACCTGGCTTCTGACGAGTCGTCATTCGTCACCGGATCAGAACTGGTGATCGACGGCGGCCGCACCGCTCAGTAGCAGATGCTACCGGCCTAACCTCCAATAACGAAGATCCGGCCGTCGATTCGCCGAGGGTTACATCAAAACCCCTCCGCTCTCGTCAAAAAGCTAGACGGCCCACAACTGGCATCTCCTAAAATAATTAAACAAAGGGGTCTGGGAACTAAACTCAGACCTTTTTGTTGTTTAATTCGCAAACAGATAATTTACCCATCGCCCAAAAGCCTTTCAAGCTATAAACTAGGAAAGTCCATTCCAAAAGAGTTCAAAACTAGGTGATGAAAGATGGCTAACGACACGCCGACCAATAGCCCCGGAGCGCTATCTAATTCGAGTGTGGATGGGTATCGGCAGAGCTTTGACGCTGATGCCTCCAAACGCTTGGTACAGAACACCGTTACCCAGCGCGACGTCAATGAGATTGCCCTGAGCCACAAGATAGTCAACGAGTCGCCCCATGATTTCTCCATTGTTCTGGACGATTGGTCGGTGACCAACCAAGCCCGGTCAGGCCGTTGTTGGATGTTTGCCGGGTTGAACCTGTGTCGTGTGGACACCAAAGATGTGCTCAACGTGAAGGACTTTGAATTTAGCCAGAACTATCTGATGTTCTGGGACAAGCTGGAGCGGGTTAACTTCATATTAGAAGCGATCATTGAAACCGCAGACAGGTCAACCGATGACCGCACCGTCGCATTCCTGCTGCGGAACCCCCTTTCAGACGGCGGCCAGTGGGACATGTTCACCGCCCTGGTCGCAAAACACGGCGTGGTACCCAAGAGCGCCATGAAAGAGACGGAAAGCTCCGCCAATTCCAGCCGGATGAACGCCAGTCTTAACTATCAGACCAGACAGGGTGCCAAGAACATCCGTGATGCCTACGCTGAGGAATCGGGACTGGCTGAACTGCGCCGGATCAAAGACTCGGTCCTGAAAGTGATCTATGACATTCTCTGCATCCACCTGGGCACGCCGCCCACAGAGGTGGACTGGCAGTGGAAGGACAAGGACGGAGAGTTCACCCGCTCCGGAAAACTGACACCGCTGGAGTTCGCCGCAAGCTACCTGCAGACAGACATCCACGACTATGTCAGCTTGGTGCATGACCCCCGCGAGAACAGCCCTGAAGGTGCCACGTTCACCGTGGAGTATCTGGGCAACGTGGTAGACGCCCCGGCCATTAGGTATCTAAACGTTGATATCCAACTAATGAAGGACATCACCCTGAAGATGCTGCAGGACGGCAAACCAGTTTGGATGGGCTGCGATACTGGAAAGCAGATGCACCGTGACCTGGGCATCTGGGACGCTGACCTCTTTGACTACGCAGCGGTCTACGGAACCGAGTTTGACCTGGACAAAGCAGCCCGACTGGAATACCACCAAACGGCCATGACCCACGCGATGATGTTCACGGGAGTTGACGTGGTGGACGGGGTTCCCCGCCGCTGGCGAGTGGAGAACAGTTGGGACGACAAGGTCGGTAACAAGGGGTTCTTCCTGATGAACGACTCCTGGTTCGCCGAGTACATGTTTGAGATTGCCGTACCCAAAGAATACCTGCCGGAAGAACTACAAAAGGCCCTCGAATTAGAACCCATCGTTCTACCAGCCTGGGATCCAATGGGATCTCTGGCTGACAATTAACCCGGCTGACATTTAGCAAAAAGGCAAGATAACGAATGGTCTTCAAATCAGACATCATCGGCCAGTCTGTCCCACGGATAGACGGACCGGATAAGGTGACCGGCGAAACCCTCTATACCGCCGACGTCATCCTGCCCGGTATGCTCTGCGGCAAAATTCTGCGCAGTCCATATCCCCACGCCCGTGTGCGGAGCATCGACACTACAAAGGCTTGGGCTGTGCCCGGGGTGAAGGCCATCGTCACCGGCGAGGATGCTAAAGGCGCTCTCCAAGGCAAGATACTCCGCGATATGCCGGTCCTCTGTTGGGACACGGTCCGGTACATCGGAGATCGGGTGGCCGCAGTGGCTGCAGAGACTCCCGAAGCTGCCGAGGAAGCTCTGATCGCCTTGGAAGTAGATTACGAGGTTTTGCCGGCAGTCTTCGACCCCATGAAAGCTCAGAAGCCAGACGCCCCGCTACTCCATGAAGACATTGCATCTTATGTGGGTGCGCCTCTGGAACTCATGGCCCCCGATGTCCACAACGGCCAGACCAGACTCGCCTGGAACAAGGGTGATCTTGAACAGGGTTTCCGCGAAGCCGACGTTGTGCTGGAGCATTCTTTTTCGATTCCTAGCCGCCACCAGGGATACATCGAGCCCTTTGCCAGCATCATCGCCATTGACGATGACGGTCGAATACAGGCCTGGTGTTCCAGTAAAGCGCCCTTTAGGGCCCGCCGCCAGATGGCCCAGGCGCTGGACCTAGACGAAGAAACAATCAAAGTTAATGTGACATCTATAGGCGGCGACTTTGGTGGCAAGGGCGACACTCGTGATCTTCCCATCGCCTACCTGCTGGCCAAGATGGCCAACCTACCCGTGAAGATTGTCATGAGCCACGTTGAGGAATTCACGGCCAGCAACCCAACCCACCCAACCTTTGTCACCATAAAATCCGGAATCACCAATGATGGCCGCCTCACCGCCCGGGAAGTCCGCACGGTGCACGCCAGCGGTGCCTACGGCGCTCTGAAGCCAAGGGCCTATCTTTCGACCCATCATTACGTCGGCGGCGGCTACCGGATACCCCACGCCAGCTTTGAATTCTTGCAGGTGTACACGAACACCGTCCCCGGTGGGTATTTCCGGGCGCCCGGCGCCCACCAGTACACCTTTGCGCTGGAATCCCATACTGACCTGCTAGCCAGGGAAATTGGCATGGACCCCGCCGACTTCCGGCGAAAAAACCTGGTGAATCCCGGAGAAGAAGACGCACTGGGTCGCCCAATTCAATTGACCAAAGTCCACGAGGTGATGGAAGCGGCTTTGAAAGCCGGAAACTGGGACCAACCCAAAAAAACGGGACACGGCCGGGGCGTTGCCCTGTTTGGCCGCCAGATTGGCGGTGGTGTTGCCGGAGCAGTCCTGACCGCCGAGGCCAATGGCTCTTTCACTGTCATCAGCCCCACCGTAGACATTGGCACCGGCACCCACACCATTGAAAAACAGATGGTTGCTAGCGAGATGGGAGTCTCCCTGGAACAGGTCCAGGTCCGCGTCGGCAATACCGATGAAGTCCCCTACGACGAAGGGCCGCGGGCCAGCCGTGTGACCTATACAGAGGGTCAGGCCGTCATGAAAGCCTGCGGCCAGATCAAGCAGGCCATCGCTGACGGAGCATCGCTGCCCCTCACCGTGACCGTGGAGCACATGGCCCCGGAGCGGGAAGACATAACATACTTCGGTGCTCAGGTGGCCGAGGTCCAGGTTGACCGTGAAACCGGGCAGGTCACCGTACTGCGAATAATCACATCCCATGACGTTGGCACCATCATCAACCCATTGGCGCACCAAGGCCAGATCGACGGTGGTGTCATAACCGGCTTTGGCCTGGGTGTCACGGAAGAATTTGTGACCGACGATGGCCAGGTCCTAAACGGGAACTTGGGCGACTACAAACTCCCGACCATGGCCGACATCCCGGAACTAGAGACGGTTCTGATCCAGACAGCAGGCGGCACCGGACCCTACGAGGCCAAGGCCATCGGCGAGCTGGCCAACAATGCTACTGCGGCGGCTATTGCAAACGCTGTGGCTGACGCCGTTGGCTGTCAGTTGTTTGAGCTGCCCATCACCGCCGACCGGGTCTACAAAGCCATCCAAGAGAGCTGACACCAATCGATTTGCCTGAAGCCGATAAAGCCGCAATCGCCCTGTGTTTGGCCGTGAACGAGGCCGTCAAAGTTCTAGGTGCTAAAGCGGCCTACATCAGGTTGTTGGTGGACGGGGTGTTGACTCCCGGCGCGGCTACGGCGTCCGCTGCTCAATATCTGGACGATATTGCAGGGCTGAGCACGTTGGCTCTGTTGAGTGCTGGCAAGACCGCTGCGGGCCAGCTGATCGCCACCAAGGTACCCTTGGTTTTGGATGATGTCACGGAGTCTGACCTGATTTTGGCGCAGACCCGGCAGATCGCAGCAAGCCACGGCTTCCACGGCACCGCTGCCGTTCCTCTTTTGGCCGAAGACCAGGTTGTGGGCGTATTTTTTGTGTTTGCCGGCAGGGTTCGTCACTTCACCGACCAAGAAGTTTCTACCCTTTCCAGTCTCGCCAAACAAGCTGTCTTGGCGCTGCCAACAAACCCCTGAGGATTCGGCCAAACAAGAAAAGTATTGTCCTTTTGGAACGTGAACCTTACAATGCCCATAGTAATTCGGCTTTAGTATTATGGTAGATTCGAATAACGTTCCTCCAAAATTTCGATGAGGCCGCACGTTATTCCTGCCAAAAAGTCAGCTTAAAAAGTCAGCCAGAAAAGTTCGAAAACCTGAAGGAGCGAATCAATGGTTAACACTCAACAACAAACCGATTCAGCAGGCTCTGGGTCCAACGACGAGATCGAACAATTCGATGCGATCGTCATCGGCGCCGGGGTTACCGGCTTGTACGCACTTTACCGCCTGCGCCAGCTAGGGTTCTCGGCGAGAGCGATCGATGAGGCCAGCGGGGTTGGCGGCACCTGGTACTGGAACCGGTACCCAGGCTGCCGTTTTGATTCCGAGAGCTATTCCTACGGGTATTCGTTCTCTGAAGAACTCCTGCAGGAATGGGATTGGAAAGAACATTACGCTGGTCAACCCGAGACCGAGCGCTACCTTAATCACGTTGCAGATAAGTTCGACCTACGTCGGGATATCCAGTTCAATACCCGAGTTAAGTCGGCCACCTACAATGAAGAAGAGAGTCGGTGGTTGGTGGAGGGCACCGACGGCAGCAAGCTCAAAGGTCAGTTCCTGATTACCGCCGTGGGCCTTCTTTCTGCTGGCTACGTGCCCGATTTTGAGGGTATCAACGACTTCAAGGGCGTTTGGACCCACACCAGCCGTTGGCCCAAAGAGGGGATGGATCTGAAAGGCAAACGGGTAGGTGTCGTTGGCACGGGTGCCACCGCTATCCAGCTGATTCCCATGATTGCTCCAGAGGTTTCCCACCTCACGGTTTTCCAGCGGACGGCCAACTACACCGCGCCGCTGCGCAACGGCCCAATCGACGCCGATACCATGCAAGAGATCAAAGGGAATTACGAAGAAATATTCAAAGTTTGCAACGAAACTGCCGGATCATTCATGCACAAATTCGACCAACGGTCCGCCATGTCGGTCTCTCCAGAAGAGCGACTTGAGCAGTACGAACGGCTGTGGGCAAAGCCGGGCTTTGGTAAATGGCTGGCAAACTTCCGAGACGTCATGGTACCTGGAGAGGCCAACGAGGATTACTCGGAGTTTGTCCGCGGCAAGATTAGAGAGAGTGTCAATGACCCGGTAGTTGCCGAGATGCTGGTGCCCGATGATCACGTATTCGGCTCCAAACGCGTGCCCTGCGAGACGGGTTACTACGACGCCTTTAACCGGGACAACGTCTCACTGATTGACGTCCGTAAGGCCCCGATCGAGCGGATAACTGAAAATGGTGTGAAGACCGCTGACGCCGAGTACGAACTGGACGTTATTATCTATGCCACCGGGTATGACGCCGTCACCGGCGCTTTGCTCAACATTGATATCTATGGTGAAGACGGGAAGACACTTGGGGAGAAGTTCACCAACGGCCCGAAAACTTACATGGGTGTCTCCAGCGTTGGCTACCCCAACCTGTTCACCGTCAATGCAGCGTCGGTCGGCAATTTTGTTCGTGCTGCTGAGCCGCTAATGGACTGGGTGACTGACTGCATGGTCTATGTCCGCGACAACGGCTACGCTAGCATCGTACCCACCCAAGAGGCAGAAGATGCCTGGGTCAAGCACGTTAACGAGGACGGAGAAAAGATCCTCCGCACCAAGCACCCCGCCTGGTTCAACGGAGGTAACATCCCCGGCAAGGCCCGCGCCCTGCTGACCTCGCCCGACCCCGCTCCGGTAATGCGAGCCAAGCGATTGGACGTGGCCGCCAAAGGCTACGAAGGGTTCACACTCAAGTAATCTCATCATCGCAATCAAATAAGTATTCCGTTGCAGACAGCCTACCTAGGCTGAACTGAACCAGATACCAAAAGGGAGGGCAGATAGTTACCTGCCCTCC
>CAVODA010000016.1:0-12966 GCA_963694265.1 Dehalococcoidia bacterium | reverse complement strand
GCTTCTCTCAGGGTGACAGTTGGGGACTATGGAATTTGCGATGGGCTACCGCCAAAACCTACTGGCGTGGGTGGTTGGTCAGGTGGTCGTCGGCTATCTCGTTGAATGTCTTGAACTGCACACCATCGTGCGACATGATGTACGCCGCCAACCGCTCCAGCATCAATAACACCTGGGGTCGGCCACTGACATCGGGATGAATTGTTATCGGAAACACTGCCTCATCGTACTCGCGGTAGACGAAATCAAACTGATCACGCCACATCTGCTCAATATCCCTGGGATTGACGAATCCGTGGCTGTTGGGCGCGCCCTTGATGAACATCATGGGCGGCAGATCATCCAAATACCAGTTGGCCGGAATCTCAACGAGGTCCGTCTCTTCACCGCGGACCAGGGCGTGCATCCAGTGCTCGGCGGGCTGAGTGTAATCAATTTTGGTCCACCGGTCACCCTTCCGCACGTAGTAGCACTCGAAGTCCCGGTGCATCAGGCTGTGGTCATACTTGATGCCATGCTTCTGCAGCAGTTCATTGGTGATGTGGCTAAACTCCCACCACGGGGCCACGTAACCAGTAGGCCGTTGGCCAGACACTTTGGTGATTAGGTCGATACACCGGACTAAAACTGCCTCTTCCTGCTCTGGAGACATGGCGATGGGGTTCTCATGGGAATAGCCGTGCATGCCAATCTCATGGCCGTCGTCCACGATCATCTGACATTCCATGGGGAAGGTCTCGATGGAATGACCGGGCACGAACCAGGTGGTCTTGATGCCCAACCGTTCGAATAGCTTTAGTAGGCGGGGTGTGCCGACTTCACCGGCAAACATGCCCCGCGATATATCGTCTGGCGAGTCCTCGCCTCCGTATGAACCCAACCAACCACAAACGGCGTCTAGATCAACTCCAAACGCACAAGAAATCTTCTTATCGGCCATTGCGCAGCCCTCCTAATCCGGAAATATGCTTAATCGCTGTAGTTCGCCTTGCGTCGCTCGGCAAACGCGGTCACGCCTTCTCTGCTGGTATCTGAATCCCGCAGCGGGGCCGACAACGCTCTGGAGTACAGATGAGACTGCTCTGCCGTTAGGTCACGGCCCACAAATGCTGCCTTCTTGGTCGCAACTAGAACATCGGTGGGATACTCACCCATGCGGGCCGCCAGTTCTTCCACCGTGGGAATCAGCTCTTTGGCCGAGACCACCTTGGTAACGAGTCCGATGCGAAGAGCCTCTTGGGCATCAATCAAATCGCCGCTTAAGAGCATATGCAGGGCCGGTCCAAAACCGACCAACCTTATGAGCGGGTCTGGCGGGTTTGGCAGACCACGCCGAATCTCAAAGCAGCCGAATTGGGCGTTCTCTGAGGCGATTCTAATGTCACAGGCCAGCGCCCGTTCTAGCCCTCCGGCCACTGCGTAGCCGTTCACCGCAGCGATGGTCACTTTGTCGGTCTTCATGTAGGGCGGCACTATGTTGCTCACCGGGCCACCGGCTGCGATACGAGCCGCCGCAGCCTTCAGGTCCATGCCGGTGCAGAAGGCGCGTTCGCCTGCTCCGGTTAACACCAACACCTTCAAGCTCGAGTCTTTGTCGAAATCCTGCTCGCACTCGTAGATGTAGTCCGTGGTTGGCGGGTCACAGGCGTTCATCACCTGGGGACGGTTGATGGTGATCCAGGCAGTGGGACTCTTCTTTTCGTAGTTAACCGTATCCATGTATGGCCCTCCATATAAGTTGATTGTTGGAGTTTAATCGGGGCTTGTTGATCGCTTAAATGCCAAGTCGGGACTTATATTCTGCGTCACGTTCGGCCAGAAACCCCATGCGCAGGAGGCCCGCTGAATCTGGCGGCGGTGTCACACCGGGATTGGCTGGTATGTCGGCAATCACCTGCTGTTCCAACAGGTCGGCGAATTCGCTCTCAGACTTACCAAGCAGATTACAGAAGACTTGGTGGTTGTACTTGCCAAACTTGGGTGCCAAGGCCTCTAACGGCTTGGGCACTCCGGTCAGGCCAAATAAGGGTGCCGAATGCGGACGAGCGCCCACAGGCTCCGGGTGTTGGGAGATGGAGAAGAACCCCCGGTCGGCATGATGAGGATCAGTGGCAATCTCTCGGGTGTTATACACCGCACCGCAGGCCACGCCACCCGCCTGGAGCAGGTGCATCACTTCAAGTTTGTTGCGTGTGGCCGTCCACTCGCCTACCGCAGCATCAAGACTTTCTCGCTGGTCCAAGCGGCCCTCAGACGTCTCCCAATCTGCATTGGAAGCCCAAGGTTCACCCACTGTTCGGACAAAGTTGGCCCACTCAGCGTCTGATGTGACTGTGATGGAGACCCAATCGTCATCTCCAGAGCAGCGGTAGATGTTGTACGGGGCGTGATCCGGGTGGGTGTTCCCTCGACGAGTGGGCACCTCGCCGTTCATGGCGAATTCCATGAACGCCTCCCCCAAGTGGGCCACTCCGGCCTCGTATTGCGAGAGGTCGATCCATTGCCCCTGCCCGGTGCGCTCCCGGTGGGCCAGTGCCAACAAGATGGCGTAGGTCGCGTTCAACGCTCCCAATGTGTCGTTAAAAAGTATCCCACCTTGTACCGGGCCAGAGTCCTCGTAGCCTGTGACGTAGGTCAGCCCGGTCACGGCCTGGAGGCTGGACCCGTAGCCGATATAGTTCTGCCACGGCCCGGAACTGCCATAAGCGGTCGAGTCCAAGACGATGATATCTGGCTTAATCTTCTGTAATTCTGGGTAGTCGAGACCAAAGTTCCGCATGACTCTGGGCGGGAAGTTCTGGGCCACTACGTCACTGACGCTGACCAGTTCTTTGAACAACTCTTTGCCCCGGTCGGTGTTTAGGTCCAGCGCGATGCCCAGCTTGTTGCGGTTGGCTTCGTGGTACATGCCGCCGTCGTTCCAGGGTTCATTGCCAACCTTGGCGTCCGGCTGGGGGCTGCCGCGAGACGAATCGGGCCGCACCGCAGACTCCACCTTGATGACCTCAGCGCCATAGGCCGCCAGCGGCGCTATAGCGTAGGGAAGAGCCCAGACTTGTCCTGGCTCAATAATTCGGATGCCTTTTAGCGGAAGGGCTTCGGTCACGATTTCTTCCCCCCAAACACTTCGCCGTTGTGCTGGCCCAAAGTCGGCGCAGGCATTGCCTGACGGCGCGGCGTCTCCGACATCCGGAACGGCCCGCCGGGGTAGCGGAGGGTGCCAATCGCCGGATGGGGGAACTCCACAAAATAACCCCGGTCGGCCAACTGCGGTGAACCGGATATGTCTTCCATGGTCTGCACTGGAGAGAATGGGAAGCGCCATTCCTGAGCGTGGTGGAACCACTCCTCAGCCGTCTTTTCCAGCCACTTGGCCTTCAGCAGGTTATCCACTTCGTCGGAATGCAATTGCCGATCGGCTGGCGTAGCAAACTTGGGGTCTTGCAGTTCTGGAACGTCGGCCATGGCGGCGTAGGTGTCCCAGTCGCCCATTACGCCGGGAGTCGGCAGGATGTAACCCTCTTTGGTGGCCGCCGGATAACGCAGACTGCTGCCCTCAGACGGCTGCCGTCTGGTGACGTTGCCCGCATAGGTGTATTCCAAGAAGGTCGTGAACAGTGTGCTGATGGCGCACTCCAGGATTGAGACATCCACCTGCTGTCCCGATCCCCCGCGCCAGAGACCCAGTAGTGCGGCAACGGTGCCCGAGGCTCCAGCCACGCCGCCTAGATACTGGGCCTGGCTATAGCCGTGCTTCACCGGTTCGCGGTGGTAGCCGCCGGTGATGTAGGCCATGCCGCAGAGAGCGTACAGAACTAGCTCAGAGGCTCGGTATTCGCTGTAGCGTCCGTTGCGCCCAAAGCTGGAAACCGAGGTCATAATCAGCTTGGGGTTCACGGCGCTTAAAGTCTGGTAATCCAGGCCCAGTGATGCCATAACCCTTGGGGAATAGCTCTCCACCAACACATCAGCATCGCGAACCAAATCAAGGAGCGCCGCCCGGCCATCATCCGATTTCAGGTCCAGGGTTATGCCACGTTTATTGGTGTTGAGGTATAGGAATATTCCGCTTTTTTCGGGGTGGGCTTCGTGTCCGGGGAAGGGGCCCATGCGTCGCGCGGGGTCGCCATCTGGCCGCTCGACCTTAATCACATCAGCCCCATAATCAGCCAGCAGCTTGGTGCAGTAGGGACCAGCGATGTTCTGGGTCAGGTCAATGACTTTGATATCTTGAAGGACGCTATCGTTCATCTAGCTCACGAAAGACGTTGATTAAGACCCGATTTTTAAACCAGTGGTAAAGATGCCAAAATCTAGCAGTGCCGTAGCTGAGTGTCAATACCGGTCCAGATACTACTGGTTCTCGAGCTCACTCAATCACCAACAAGTCTTCCCCAAGTAGCACCTCGCCTTTGTAGTGTTGCCTAACTTCTTCCAAGATCTTGGCATCGCTGTTCTGTTCGATCGACGCACCCAGGTGAGTTAGCACCATTCGTTTCACCCCGGCTCCAGCCGCGATCTGGCCAGCTTGGGCAGTAGAAGGAAGAATCGACTCGGTGAGGTAAAGGCTGAATGGGTTGGCCAATGCACTTTCGGCAACTGTACAACATTGGACCAGCAAGTCCGCTTCGCGGGCCAGGCCGATAATCCCGGAGCAAGGGACTGTATCTCCACTGATAGTAACAACATCGTCCGAGCCCTCGATACGATAGCCCAGACAGTTCCAATCAAAATCGCGGGCATCAGGGAAATCTCCGTGCATCGCGTAGTCGGATATCACGCGCCAACCATCCCCTTCCGCTGCCAGACCCGAGCCTATTTCATGGACGGCAACATCCCGGATTGCTTCCACTCTTTTAAAAATATAGCCGCCATGGCGGCGCAATTCCAAATCTTCCTCAACACGGAAACGAATATCGTTGGCGTAAACACCATTGAGCAATGCATCAACAATCTTCTTGGTACCAATCGGTCAATATATTTGCAGCGTCTTCTCCCGCCCCTTCCACGCTGTTGAGATTATGACGTCGAATAGATCATTGATGTGGTCAAAATGATGATGAGTAATAAAGACCGGCCGAACCCGGCTTACGTCAACTCCAGCCTGAAACATCTGGTGGACCGCACCCCTTCCCGCGTCGAACAGAAGGAGATCCTCACCTGCTTCAACCAACGCTGAAGATTGGAACCGTTCGACGGACATTGGAGTGCCGGTACCCAGCAATCTTACTTTCATGTCAGCTCCTATGCTCCTGTTGGCCGCTGATGTTTGGTCAAACCCCAGTCTCCCAGGTAATCAGAACCTCACGCATTTCTAAGCGCCACAGCGGCACAAACCCTGTGTCACTGGCAGCGAACAATTCGTCAAAGTGCGACTCGATTAATGGCCTGGCTCGGTCTTTGTCCTGCGGTTTTACCACACGGTCTTCTAGAACCATTTCCATGGCGGTTTCCCTGGTCGGCGGACGTTGGTTCTCCCACCAGGGCGACTCCGGCATAACTTGCACATCGGGCAGTATTCCCAGATCCCACAGTACCGGCAGCAGTTGGGCCTGACCGGGAAATATTTTCTGTTCCTCGCCGTAGATCAGGTGGAAAAGCTTGGCTCGGCGGTTTGGCGGAGGCTCGCTCCAGATGGTAATCATGACCCGACGTGCGGCTGCAGCTTCCATCTGACGCACAAACTCGGCGATGTTGCTGACGAAGTAGGTAACGTCAGCGGTGAACACGATGTCTCCATTTGGAGCATTAGCGTCTGCCAGGGAAGCTGAAACCAGACGAACGTTGGTGATTCCTGCTTCATCGGCTGACGACTGGAACTCTGCCCCCATGCCCGGCGACGGCTCAACGTTGACAACCTCTCGGCAGAGCCGGGACAGCGGAAGGCAAACCCGCCCAGCGCCGCCGCCAACATCTACCACAGCATCGTCTGGCCGCACATACGATGCGATGACCGCCAAGTTGCCGTCAATCACCCGATCGGGGTCAAACCGAAACTGCCGCGCCGACGCTCCGCCCCACGAGTCGCCAGTAGTTGGCGGCCCATATATACGGGCGTTTTGAGCCTGTACAGCGGCCAGTTGGGCAGCGTAAATTTCAGATGATTCAGCCATTGTTCATCCCAAAATATGGTGCGTTGACCAACGGTGATTCACTTAGTCTAAGCTTGCAGCATCGGCCAGAACTTGTGGGCCGACTTGCCCATCATCCACTCTAGATCGTCATCAGATATCCAGGGCAGGGCGGTTTTGCCCATAGTTACCTGGCCGATGTAACCGCCGTCGCGGGAGGAGGGGAAATTGGAACCCCACATCATCCGTTGTGGCGTGAAAGCTTCAATGACGCGCCGGAAAAGGTCTCTGTCGGCATCGTTCAGGTCGGCGTACGGGCCAAGGCTGGTGCTGGAATAACGCAGGTGGGCGTTGGGCAGCTTGGCCATGGCCTCAAGCGCCGTGGTCATACCGGCCTTGTCGTCCGCGCCGCTCCAACCGGCAAAATGGTCCGGAGCAAAGAGGACGTTAGGGTGCCGACCGGCAATCTTGGTCATCCGATCAACGCGGTCTGGCTGGCCGCCCCCGCCAATGGAGATTGGCACGTTCAGTTCTTCGGCCCGTTGCCAGATGGCATCGCAACTGGGGTCATCGGCGTCGACCTGACTCTGCAGGCGGACGCCCAGCATGCCGTGTTCGTTGACCCAATAAGCGAGTTTGCCAGCGGCATCAGCGGCCGCCGGATCCAGGATGCCCACCGACACCGTGCGCGGGGCGTACAGCTTGGCACTATCACACTGGTAGGTGTTGTCCAGACCGTAGGTGGCGTTGGGTTGCACCAGGGTGGCGCATTCAACGCCGGCGGCGTCCATCTCGGCGATCAGGACTTCAACGTCATTACTGACCTCGGTGGACCAACCCCGTGCGCTAGGGTCGAGTGGGTGCTTGGTCTTATCGCTGCTGACCACGTGGGTATGTGTGTCGATAATCATGCGAAAGCTCCTGGAGGGAATTTACCGCACAGCCTAACACGCACCCACTTATGATGGAACTGCATTAATTCAGGTGAGTTACCCACACGTCTTGTCCATCTGTGGAATCAGGTGCACATCGAAAACGTGGTTCGACAGGTCCGATTCATTGAGACTCTCAACTTTGGTCGGATCTCACCATGAGCAGAAACGCGGTGAGATCTGAACTCTTAGGAAGCAGGTGAAAGAAAATACGCCTTCATGGGCTCAAAGTAGTGCTCGACCCAGCCGTCTTTGTATTGCATGCCATGGTCGGGCAAGTTGGTGTGTTTCAGGGTTAGCCGGGTTCCTGTTTCTTCCAATTCCAACGTGATTGTCAATTCAGACTCGTCGTCGGATTCGTCAAATTCCAGGGTGCGCCAAGACTGGCGAATCAGCTTGCCGGATATAAGTTCTAGGTTCATGCCCGTTATATAACCGTCGCCAACGACGAATTCATTGCCAGTCTCTCCCTTGATCGAAGCGGGGAATCCAGTCATGGCCGCGTGGCCGTCGGAGTCAAGCCAGGTGTCATAAACAACCTGCGGGGAGGCTGGAAACAAGTCAGAAATCTCAAACTCTACGCTCATAAACCCTCTGTTGACTGAAGCCCAGAACTACACCCCAGCCAGGTAGGCAAACTTGTCATTGTAGGGGCTCTCGATGCGATGGTGCTCGATGAATGATGCGGCGTTTTCAGCCACTTGCTCGCCGTCTAGGTCAGCGACTAATGCCAGGGTCATGTCGATGCCAGCCGATACTCCGGCGGAGGTGATGATGCCCTTGCCGGTGTTCTTGTCCACCAAGTCCACCCAACGGGGCGTCGGGTCCCAGGCAATGTCATCTCCCTGGGTCAAGATCCAACTCCAAGCCGTCTTGTTGCTGGTGGCTGCTTTGCCCTCCAGGACTTTGGCCTGAGCCAGAAGCGCCGCACCAGTACAGACCGAGGCTACAACGTCGGCCCGGGAACAGGCGTCCGACAGCGAGTCAACAAATCCCTTGTCGGCGACCAGCGCTCTGGTACCACCGCCGCCGGGCACCAGCAAGATATCAAAATCAAATTTGTCGTCGATGCCATGTTCGGCCATAACCACCGGGCCAGCGCCGCCGGGGCCAGTGGCCACCGGGCCTTTCTCTCGACCAATAAAAATCACTTTATAGAGGGGTTTGGTGGTGTCCGGCTTGGTGCCGTCCTCGTCTCGGGGAGTGCAGGACGAGTTGAATACCTGTACGGGACCAAATAAATCCAACGGGGCCATACCCTCAAAAATCAGAGCAGCAACGGTTCTCATAGGTGATACCTCAGGAGTGATTTATAGCTGATTAAACGAAAGCAAATGCTCACGGAGAGCTTTCAAATGAGCAATTGTTTGAAGCTTATCACGCCAGTGCTTAAATCACTGCGGAGACGTAAAGCCGGTCATTCTTTTGATTAGTCTGGGCCGAGATTTCGGCCTGTCGCGGAAGTAGGTCTCGAAGAAATAAGCAGAAGAAAAAAGTGGTGGGCCCGGTCGGGATCGAACCGACTACCAGACGGTTATGAGCCGTCTGCTCTACCAGTGAGCTACGGGCCCGGTAAAAGGCGACTGCGCAGCGCGCAATGCCATGACTAGCTTAGCCTTGGGCTTTTGAGAGTGTCAAGGAAATTAGGGCGAGGCTATGCCAGACCCAGGTTTTGCAGGTAGTCCGGATCCCAGTCTGCCAGCCGTCCGCGCTGCAACGCCTCTTCCTGCGGTATACGCGGTGTGGCCTCTCCGGTCGTCGGTACTGTGGCGATCACAGCGTCCTTGATTAGGCTCTCGTAAGTGGTGCAGTCTACGCCCAACAATCCCTGCAACACATCTTCATTGTGCTGCCCAAATGTCGGCGACGGCCCCTGGATGGCCAAGGGGCTATTTGAGAACTTGTAAGGCCTGCCAATAAACATCCGTGACCCCATCTGACGCTCTTTGGGGTAATCCACCCGCTCCAAGAAGCCACGGCTCTTGAACTGTGGGTCGTAGTGGACGTCCTTGCTGTTCAGCACCGGCCCTGCAGGAATGCCAACGCCCTGGAGCGCGTGCATCAGTTCGTAACGGTCAACTCCGATGGTCCATTCCCCGATTATCTCGTCAATCTTATCGTGGTTCTTCTGGCGAGAAAGTAGGTCGGCGAAATCCGGTTCCGTCGCCAGTTCCGGCTTGCCCATCAATTGGCACAGGTCAGCCCAACCCTGGTCATCCCCCACAGAGAGGGTAATCCACCGGTCATCACCCAAGGCTGGATAGCAACCCTGGGGCGCACGGTACGGGTGGCGGTTGCCCATGCGTCCGCCCTCGCGGCCGTTCACCTGGGCGTCCATGATGTACTCCGACATGAACATGACGCCCGACTGGTACATGCCCAAATCAGCCCACTGTCCCTGGCCGGTCTTGTTTCGGTAGCGCAGCGCGGAGCCAATGGCAAAGAGGGCAGTCCAAGTGGATAGGAAATCAACAAAGGATGCGCCGGCCTTGGCGGGGCCTTCGCCCACGTGTCCTGTAATCCAACAGTGGCCGTGGGTCGCTTCCTGGGTGGTCGCCTGGGCTGGGTAGCTGGAATAGGGCCCGTCGCCGTGCCCATAGCCCGTGTTGGAAACCATGATGATGTCTGGCTTGATCTTCTTCATGTTGGGATAGTCCAGATCCCAACTGCGCATCACCCTGGGGGTGAAGTTCTCCATTACAACGTCGCTGATTTTGATCAGGTCCCGGAAATAATCACGACCACGAGAGTCGGTCATATCCAGGGTTATAGAACGCTTGCCACGGTGAATCAGGTTGTAGGTGGAAGGCCGGTTCCACCAGTCGTCGCCCAAGTCGTTCTCTGGAAAGGCTCCGGCATAGCCGCCGGTGCGGGTAACGTCGGGACGGCCTGGTCCTTCAACCTTGATGACCTCCGCGCCAAAGTCAGCCAGCAGACCGCCAGCGTAGGGCAGCGCAAACACGTAGGTGGAGTCGATTATTCTGATGCCTTCCAATGGTAAGCGGGCCATCTCGTTTTCCTTTTGTTGGTTCCGGCTCTTGCTTGAATGATGCTGGTTTTAATCTGCCTGACCTATGCTGGTCCTTCGACTCCTTCCGCGGAAGGACAGGACGAACGGTGGGTGGTCTTGCTGCCTTGCTCAGTTCCGTTCGTGGTGAGCTCCGACCAGAGTCGAGAGTCTCGATGAATCGGACTAGTCGAACCATCAGTTGAGTTAAGTCATTCTCAGGACGTCAGATAACATTTAGCTGTCTCAAGCGGACATAGTCCTCTGAACTGTATTCCAGGCCGTCTACGTATATCTCTGAGTTGTGCTGACCCAGGAGTGGGGCAGGTCGAAGATATTGGTACGGGGTCAGGCTTAGGTTGAAGAGTACCGCCGGGACTTTTACCTTGCCGATGACCGGGTGCTCTATCTCGCGGTAAAAATTCCGGGACTCGAGTTGCGGGCATTCCAGCAACTCTGATGGTGTCTGAACCAAGCCAAACAGCATCCGAGCTTCAGCGGCCTTGGTGAACAGGTCCCATTTGCCCCGGTCTTTGATCGACTCAAGCACAACCTGGTCCATCTCTGCGGTGTTTCTCAGGCGTTGGGCCGGTTCGGCAAACTTTGGTTCCATAAGTTGCGGGTCGCCAAAGAAACCTGCGATATCGGCCCAGCTAGCCCCGCCGCCGGTCTGGACGATGATCCAGCCATCTTTGCAGGGCATGGGGTGGCCAAAGTTGCTTCCAGTCGCCGGTCGTCTGGGCAACGTCCCGCCCATGAAGGGATACATGGTTTGGGTGGCCATGGCGCTGGAGGCGACGCACTCAGTTATCGACACATCAATGTGCTGGCCTTCGCCGATTTCCCCAGCCAAAAACAGGGCCATAGAGGTTGAAGCCGCGCCGTTGAGGCCGCCTTCGTATTGAGCCTGGAAGCCACCGTGCTTCAGCGGTTCCTTGCCCTGCACACCGCTAATGCTCATGATCAGCCCCATGGCGTAATTGACCACTTCCTCGCCCTTGTACTGGCTATAAGGGCCAGTCTGACCAAAGGGAGTGATGGAGGTCATGATCAGGGCCGAGTTTTCCTTTTTAAGGTCTTCGTAGCCCACGCCCAGGTCGGCTAGATAGCCGGGACGGTACGACTCTATGACCACATCCACATGGGGGACCAGCCGATTCAGGATGTTCCGCCCAGTGACGGTTTCCAGGTTTAGCGTTGCGCCCTTCTTGTTCAGGTTCATCAGAAGGTAGAACAGGCTTTTTTCCGGGTGCGGGTCATCACCGAAGAAGGGGCCCATCCGACGCAATGACGCCCCGGTGGGAGGCTCGATCTTGAGGACGTCGGCGCCGTAGTCGGCCATCAGCCGACCGCAGAATGACCCGGCGATGTCCTCGCTCAGGTCCAGAACTTTCACACCGTCCAGCGGGCCGTGGGTTAGCGGTGTGGGTAATGGCGAGGTCTGGGGCGATTGAGTGGATGTCAAAATACGCTCGTTACGCTTTAATTTAGCTAAAATCAGCCAAGCCAATCCCAGCCGGATTAGAACCGGGTCAGAGCCTGTTCTTGGGATTAAATCGGCTGGATTGTAGCCCACGACAGCAGCCTAGGCAATTGCCGTTTAGCTCCCAAAGTTCTCCGTCAATTTAGAGTTGAACTCGTCAATGGTGAAACTGTGTTGCTGGGTGCCGAGGATACGCACCGCGTAATGGCCCGCCACGTTACCCATCTGTACTGCCCGCTCAATGGGCAGATTACCAATCAAACCCTTGATCAGACCGCCTCTAAAAGCGTCTCCCGCGCCAGTTGGATCCACGGCATCGTCAGCGCGTACCACCGGGACTGAAACAGTGCCAGCGGTGGTGATAATGTCGCAGCCATCGCCGCCCTTGGTCACAACAATGGTATCCACGGTCTGGGCTACTTGGTCTCGTGACATACCGGTGGTGTTGGAAATCAGTTCCATCTCGTAGTCGTTACAGACCAACATCTTGGATTGCCTTATCGCCGTAGCAAGTGCTTCTGCTCCCCAGGCTGGCAGTGACTGGCCGGGGTCGAAAATGGAGAAGATGCCGAGCTTTTCATGCTCGGCGGTGTAATCGGCCATGTCTCCCAGGTTGCCCGGGGCCACAATGGCCAGGCAATCTTTGGGATCAACCGACGAAAAATCAAAGCCAGACTGTTGTTTCATGGCACCCGGGTTGAATCCGGTTATCTGGTTGCTTGACGTATCGGAGGTGATGTACGCGCCAGCAGTGAGTTCTTCTTCAACTATGCGTATGTCCGCAGTGGGAACGCCAATCTTGCTCAACCACTCAAAATAGCGGTGGTAGTCCTGACCAATGGTGGCCAAGATGCGCGGCTTTTCGCCCAAGAGCGATAGCGAGTAGGCGATGTTACCCGCCGTGCCGCCAAAGTTCTCGGTGAGGCTGTTCACCGTGAAACTCACATTGATGTTGTCCAGTTGATCGGGAAGGATGTGATCGGAAAACATACCTTCAAAATCCATAATTCGGTCGTAAGCCATTGATCCGGAAACCAGGATATCCATTTGTACGGTCCCTCGCTCTTTCTATTTATGCGTTATGCGCTTTATTACTATTATTTGCAGGCTAGCAGTCGTACTTGCCCGCAATATCGTTCAAAAATTCCACTTGGTCACCAATACCCAAACCCAGCTCCGCCGCCTCGCCGCCATTGATCTCCAAGACAAATTTCGCACGGGACTCAGGGGAGTACCTGGGCAGGTCGTTTAGTGGTGTTTCAGGGTCAGGGAAGGGAACATTCTCTGAAACGTCCACAACCTCGCAGTTGGAGCCGATCCAGACTATATCCAAAGTTATCTCCATCTCCCGCATCCAGAAACGAAACCGTTCAGGCTTTTCAAAGACGAACAACATGCCCGTACCAGCGTCCATCGAAGCACGCCCGGAGAGTCCTCTGATGCGCTTGTCGGGTGTATCCGCCAACTCAACCG
>CAVODA010000015.1:0-13568 GCA_963694265.1 Dehalococcoidia bacterium | reverse complement strand
GTATATCTTTTGAAGCTGTGGTTTTGAAAATCCTTGAACTATCTTTGCCGCTCCTGTAACCGCCACTTCTCCGATAAGAGTTCCGTTAATCGGAAAATGTGAGCCGACCGTTTTACCCAAAAGTTCGTCTCCGACACGGTGGGCCATTCGGAATGACCCTCCTTCCGGGTCAATCACCGCTATGCCTAGCACATCGTAGTCGATTAGTTTACGGACCTGGTCTGCATACAGTTCGTAGACCTCTTCTATATTCAGGGTTGAACTGATGACGCGACCAATCTCCGCGATAACCTCGTTCTGGTTGGCTATATTGCTCCGTTCAACCACACTGACGGCTAAATCAGACTCCGTCTGTTTCAGATCAGCAAATACTCCGGCGCCACTGATGGCACCAGCAATCTTGGATCAGACCCGGTCCGCTATTGCCACGTCCAGTTCCGAAAACGCCTCCGGTTCTGAAGAAAATAGCAGTAGCGCCCCAATTATCTTTCCGAGATTCACGATTGGCAGGCCCAAGCCTTGAGTTAACCTTCTCATCGTGGTCACTACCGGAACGATGCACCAACGACTGAAGAATCTCATGTTGGCCTGTCCCTTGAACGATCACCGGTTTGCCAGAGGAGAGCACCTTGGCGGTGAAACTTCCGGTAACAGGAATAGTGGTCTTAAAGTCTTCACGGTATTCCTCGGGACCAGACCAATACTTGATGGTGGTAGTCTCCTGGTTGCTGTCGACAATGCTGGCCGCAATCATGTCGAACTTGATCAGACTGCGTACTTCAGTGGCGAACAACTCAAACACATCTTCAATGTTCAGGTTTGAGCTGATGATCCGGCCCACTTCAGCGATGATTTCATGTTCTTGGGCGAACCGCCGCTCCGATTCCGCGGTTTCACGCATGGGCTCATATGCCTGCGCACGTTCAGTCACATCTCTGGCGTTGACCAGTATCCCGGGAGGTTCTGGCCCGTCTGGAAGCTTGGTGCTGACCGATTCAAGGACCACCCAATGACCTTTCTTGTGCCGGAACCGGAAGGAATGGGAAGCGCTTTTAGTGGCACGAGCAGGGTCTGACACCACCGCTTCAAAAACTTCAAACTGCTGCTTACCGTCCTCTTCATGCATGAACGAGAAGGCATTTGGGCCGATCAATTCTTTAGGGGAATAACCGGTAATTCGCAACACTGAAGGGCTGAGGTAGCGAATCATTCCGTCATGATTGAGGATCGCCACAATATCAAGGGCCGTTTCAATCAAAGACTGGAATTGGGACTCTGAAGACGGTTCAGGATTTTGCTGTTGGGAATTCTTGTAAATCATATTTGTCTGTTACCAGAAGATATTCCGGTTACTAATTTCGTTATACAACCGTCATAAATAAGTAATAAGCGATTATCAAAACGGTCTAGTGATTATGCTATTTAGGCACACCGCCAACTGTTTTCTGGTTTAAGAAGGGCTATCGCTCAGCATTTGTTGCTGACACATGCTGGTTGTCCGGCTCAATGCGCCAGCGGTACGATGAACTCACCAAACCCCTCAGGAAAGGGCCGCAGTCTTTCTTAGTGTGGAGACCCGGCCTTTTTCTATTTGAACCGCAAATTAAACTCGGTTAAACCGGCAAATTAACCCCAGAAATTACCTCCAGGCCACCGGGCTATTTTTACCTGAAATAAATGGCGATTAATACAGCCGTAATACTTCCAGTGGCATTATGTCTACAAAAGGTTTTGGCCGATGGGTCAAACCACGCACCCCTTTGCTAGGGAAGTAGCAACAGGAGCAAAACAATGAACTGGGTGGATTTAGTCCTCATTGGAACTCTGGTCACCGGCGGCCTGTTAGGCATGCAGATAGGCATCATACGGGCGTCGTTCGCAGTCATTGGGGTATTTGCCGTTATCCTGACGCTTGCCCAATTCAGGGGCGGAGCAGAGTCCTGGTTGCTTGGCTATTTACCAAATGACGCCGCCGCAGCTTTTATGTCCTACGCTGCGGTGATCTCCGCAACCGTCGCCGCCATTTGGTTGGCTTCAAATATCACCCGAAAATTGGTTTACGGCATGTTAATGGGCTGGACGGACCGGCTTGGAGGAATGGCTGCGGGCCTAGTAGTGGGAGCAGTTTTGGCCGCTGCTGTGATTCTCAGCGTAACCGGGTTTTTAAACACCCAAAAGTCCCTGGAAGAAGGGATACCTGGAAAGATACTGAACCACACGCCGTTGAACGAAAACGATGTATCTAACTTGGCGTCAAAATTCACCGAGTCATCCGTCGCGTCCTTCCTGCTTTCTGCAGCAGACAAGATTCCAGACAAAGCCCGAGACCTAGCCCCGGTGGGCTGGCGTGACGCCCTGGAAAATCTTGAAGACCGACTAGAGGGTATCGAGACCGCCCAATGGTAGAAAGTTCAAAACCATTCCGGCATTCTTACTAAAGGGTCGGCTCTGCATCCGCCGTCCCTTTTTTATTGCCAAAATTTATTTGCCGAATGGCTTCGTTTGTCTCGTTGATTTCCACTTCTGGGACATTAGACACACTTAGGCCAAAAACGTTATTATTACGGGAACTATTTTCATGGGTATTTTAGGAGTAAATTATGCGACGCGTAGCCATAGTTTCACCGGTCCGCACCGCTGTGGGCAATTTCGGCGGTGCTCTAAAAGACATACCAGCTGAAGAGCTGGCTTCCACTGTAATCAAGGAGACCCTGCAACGCAGCGGGTTGGACCCGGCCAAGGTTGATGATGTTATTTTGGGTCACGGGTATCCCAGCGGAGAGAACCCGGCAATTGGCCGCTTGGCTCTGCTGAAAGCCGGCCTCCCGATTGAAGTGCCCGGTTACCAGTTGGATCGTCGCTGCTCATCTGGCCTGCAGGCCATCCTAAACGCCTGCATGATGGTCCAGACCGAGAACGCCGATGTGGTCATCGCTGGCGGCGTAGAGAGCATGAGCAACGCCGAGTATTACGTGAATGAGTCCCGCTGGGGCGCACGTTTCGGATCGGTAACCCTGCATGACCGTTTGGCCCGCGCCCGGGAGACCATCTCTCCTGAAGACCGGTTCGGTGTTATCAGCGGCATGGTTGAGACCGCCGAGAACCTGGCCAAGCAATACGAGATTTCCCGAGAAGAACAAGACGAGTACTCCTTGCGCAGCCACCAACGGGCCGTGGCCGCCCAAGAGTCTGGCAAGTTCGCCTCTCAGATCGTTCCCATAGAGATTCCTCAGCGCCGGGGCGACCCAAAAATATTCGACAAAGATGAGGGCCCCCGAGGCGATAGCTCAATGGAAGTGCTCGGTCGCCTGCGCCCTGTCATGAAAGACGGTACCGTCTCTGCTGGTAACGCCAGCAGCCAGAACGATGCCGCATCAGTCTGCCTGTTGGTGGCCGAAGATAAATTAGAGGAGCTGGGCCTTGAGGCCATGGGCTTCCTTAAGGGTTGGGTCGTAACTGGCTGCCATCCCGCCACCATGGGTATCGGCCCGGTTCCTGCAGTCAGCAAGCTGATGGCCAAGCTGGGCATGTCCATCCAAGACATGGATGTCATCGAACTCAACGAAGCCTTCGCCGCCCAGGTGTTGGCGGTTCTCCGTGAGTGGAAATTGCCCAACGAGGACAACCTGAACGTCAACGGCTCCGGTATCTCTCTGGGCCATCCCATTGCGGCCACCGGCGCCCGTATCCTGACCACTTTGCTAAACGAGATGGAAGCCAGGGACGCTCAGTTCGGCCTGGAAACCATGTGCGTAGGCGGCGGCCAGGGTGTTGCTGCTGTGTTCGAACGACGCTAAACAGCTATCAGCTGACAGCGTTAAGATGTCAGCGCCAGATAACAATCCGAGTTAGCAGTATGGGCGCGGTTTTGCCGTGCCCATACTTATGTGAGGAACCAACATGGCCAACGACAACAATCAAGAAATAGCCGACGTACTAGTTATTGGAGCAGGGGCTTCAGGCGCAGCATTCACTTGGAGCCTGGCCCAAGCCGGCATCAATGTGGTCTGCCTGGAGCAAGGCGGCTGGGTACCAACGGACGCTTTTCCAGTCTCGGAGGCCGATTCACAGCTTCATTGGCAGACGGATTTTCACCCTGATCCCGGTTTTCGCGGTCTGCCGGAAGACTACCCCATCAACGAGGACGACACACCAATAGCCCCGCTGATGTACAACGCCGTTGGCGGCAGTTTGATTCACTGGGGTGCGCATTTCCCCCGCTTCCATCCGTCAGACTTCCGGGTCAAAACCCTGGAGGGCGTGGCCGATGACTGGCCCGTATCCTACGAAGAACTGGAACCCTACTACGACGAGAATGACCGGATGATGGGTGTCTCGGGTCTCAAGGGCGACCCGGCGTACCCAGAGAAACCGGAGCGACCCTGCCCGCCGCTTTCCATTCGCAAAAGCGGTCAGTTGCTGGCCAAGGCATTCGACAAACTGGGCTGGCACTGGTGGTCTTCCGACACCGCCATCTCATCTGTGCACCACCACGACAGGGATCCGGATGTGGGTGGCTATCTCCGTTCGTTCGCCTCCACTGACCTCACTTATTGGCCGTCGGCGCTCAAAGCGGGAGCACGGTTGGAGACCTACGCCAGGGTGCGCGAGATTACGATTGACGAGTCTGGAAACGCCACCGGGGTGCTCTATTACCAGGACGGCGAACTGAAAGAACAAAAGGCCAAGGCTGTGGTCTTAGCCTGCAACGGCATCGGCACCGCCCGGTTACTACTCAATTCAAAATCTGCCCTATTCCCCAACGGCCTGGCCAATAACAGCGGTCTGGTTGGCAAATGCTTGATGCACCACCCAGTGGGTTCTGTGCTGGGGGTCTTTGAAGATGACCTGGGCACTGAGGAAGGCAATCCCAGGGGCAGCACCATGCTGAGCCAGGAATTCTACGAGACCAACCCAGACCACGATTTCATCCGTGGCTACGACCTTCAAGTTTTGGCCTACACCGATGCACCGCTTGCCGCGGCTATTGGCAGTCTACTGGGAGAGAAGGTTGCATGGGGTGAACGGCATCACGACGAGTTCAAAGAACGCTTTGGTCACATGATTGGCATCACCATCATGGCTGAAGACCTACCGGAAGAACACAACACCGTAACACTTGACCCGGAACTGACCGACAGCGACGGCATCCCCGCTCCCAAGCTGAATTACACTGTGAGTGAGAACTCATCAAAGATGCTGGCGCACGCGGTTGCCAGGGCTACCGAAGTGCTAGAAGCCGCCGGAGCCAAGAAGACCATCGCCTCACCGTTGCGCCGCAACGCTGGTTGGCATCTGTTGGGCACCGCCCGAATGGGTGAAGATCCGGAAAAGTCGGTGGTGGACCGCTGGGGTCGTACCCATGACGTTTCCAACCTGTTCATCATTGATGGCAGCATCTTCACCACCAGTGCCTGCGTTAACCCCACCCCCACCATCCAGGCTCTGGCGCTACGTACCGCCGACTACCTAAAGGGCGAGGGCGGGCAGGTCTTAAAGTAGCGGAAGGTAGGACGGTTTAAATTTTCGAAATGGCTACTTGATATTGTCATTCTGAGGAGTGCCGTAGGCCGATGAAGAATCTGCAAAGCATTGCTTTGGCAGACCCTTCGCTTCGCTCAGGGTGACATTTTGGCAGCCTGATTAAGCATTCCCAGACACCAACTGGTTCTGTGGCTCACCAGCCATAACCACCCGTCTACATCACGCCCATTGACACCTGAATCGGCCACACTTAGGATTACTATGCCCGGTCATGAACGGCGTCTCGAGCCTGCCGCAGATTCGTATTTCACAGACGGGAAAGAAATTAAAAATAATTACAGAAGGTGCACACATGCCAGAGGTCTACGGTATCGGCGATTTCCGCTATAACTTTGTTGAGAATTGGGCTAAATTGCCCGCTGGCATGTCGTTCAAGGAATGCCCCGGCGTTGCCATCGACTCCAATGACAACGTGTTTGTCCTGACCCGTGGCGAAGAGCCCATCATCGTGCTGGACCGGGATGGCAACTACATCCGTTCCTTCGGCAAGGGCGACTTCAGCGCCGACCGAACCCACGGCTTGTACATTGCCCATGACGACTCCCTCCTTTGCTCCGATGACGGCATCCACACCATTCAGAAGTTCAGCCCCGATGGCACTAAGTTGCTTGAGATCGGAGAGCGGAACAACCCGTCTCCTCGCTGGAGCGGAGAACCCTTCAACCGTCCCACATCCGCCGCCATTCACCCCGGAAACGGCGACATCTACGTTTCAGACGGCTACGGAAACTCCCGCATTCACGTCTACACCGGCGCTGGCGAGTACAAGTTCTCCTGGGGCGAACCCGGCATCGACGCCGGACAGTTCATCCGCCCCCACAATATCGCAATCGACAGCGAAGCCAACGTCTATGTGGTTGACCGCGAAGCCCACCGAATCCAGATCTTTGACACCGATGGCAAGTTCCAGACCATGTGGAGCAACATCCATCGTCCGGACTCCATGGTCCTCTGGGGCGAGCACATCTACGTTGGTGAACTGAACGGCATGGGCGGCGTGGACGACGCACCCGGCCTGGGCCACCGCGTTTCCATCTTCGACCTGAAAGGTAGTCTAGTCAGCCAGTTCGGAGACAAGAACGAGGGTGAAGGCCCCGGACAGTTCATCGCCCCCCACGGCATCGCCGTAGACTCCCAGGGTTCCATCTACGTCGCAGAGGTGTCCTTCACCATCCGCGGCTCCCACATGAACCCGCCCAAGGAACTGCGTTCCTTGTCCAAGTACACCCTAGCCAAGTAGCGAATAGCCTACAGCTATCAGCCGGTAGCTGTAGGCTTCTCAATAATTACCTTTCCCCTTGCGAGGGGGAAGGTTAGGTCCGACGATGTCGGAGATGGGGGCCACTTCTCATTGGAGTCATGGCCTACAAAACTAACAACTTCCTTCCGCCTGTCACCCTGAACGAAGAGAAGGGTCTCAATGCTCAGCGACCAGATTCTTCGCTGCGGCTCAGAATGACAGGGCTAAGCACTACAAAACTGCCTAAACCACTAAACCCAATTGGAGGGCACCAACTTTGCCTGATTCCGGTGATAAAACAACAGTCCAATGGGACTCCGCCTTAGAGGCCATCGAACGCTGCTATGAACTTGGTTGGACCGACGGTCTACCCGTGGTCCCACCCACAGAACAACGAGTCGGCGAATTCATCGAGCGTTCCGGTCGCCCAGCCGATGAAGTGGTCGGAGAGATTCCGGAGCGCCGCCGTGAGATAACCGTGGCCAAAGTGGCCGCCAACTCCGTCATGGCCGGTTGCCTGCCCGAATACATGCCAGTGATACTCACCGCCACAGAGGCCATGCTTGACCCGGTCTTCAACCTGGTGGGCCCGTCTTCCAGCATGGGCGGCTCCGCGATTTTATCAATTGTGAATGGCCCCATCTGCAAAGAACTTAACATCAACTCGCGCAACAACCTGTTCGGCCCCGGCAACCGGGCCAACGCTACCATCGGGCGTGCCGTACGGTTGATTCTGATGAACGCCTGCGCCGCCATTCCCGGCATCTTTGACCGCAGCGTTATTGGCCACCCCGGCAAGTACACCTACTGCATCGCAGAGGCTGAAAACGACACCCACTGGACGCCGCTGCACGTGGAGCGCGGTTTCTCCGCTGACCAGAGCACCGTAACGGTGTTCGCTGGAGAGTCACCCCGCCAGGTCAGGGCAGTTGGCCACCCAGAGCCCATCCTGCACGCTCTCGCTGACGTTGCATCGAGTTTGGGCAGCAACATGTCTACCTCCGGTTCCGTTGGCAACACAGGGATTGGGGTGCGACAGGGCCAGATTGTCGTCACCATCGCCGGCAACTCCCGATTATGGAAAGATTGGACCAAAGCCCAAATGAGGGAATACTTACACGCTAGAATTCAACGCTCCGTAGCCGACCTCAAGGCCGCTACCGTGATGAAGGGCGACATTGAGCCTGGCGATAGCGATACCATGATTCCGCTCATCCCGGAGCCTGACGATATCCTGCTGATCTTCGCCGGTGGTGAGGAGTCCAACATGTCTTCGGTGATCCCCAGTTGGGGCCCCAAGGTTGGCAGCACCGCCGTTACCAAGGTCATCAGATAAGTTGGGACAACGATAATGACTGCCAACTGCAATTACCATCTTAAGGGGCACTTATTGGGAGCGTGCAATTGCGATTGGGACTGCCCATGCAATTGCGAACAGGCACCCAACTACGGCTCTTGTGAAGGTGTCTACCTTTGGCAGGTGGACGAAGGCCATTACGATGGTGTTGATCTGTCAGGAATCGTCGTCTCGGAGGCCTCACAATTTCCCGCAGCGATTCATCTGGGAAACGGGACCAGTGTTTACTTGATCGACGAACGGGCCAGCGAAGAGAAGCGTCCGGCCATTGAAAATATGATTCGAAATGAAGCACCTTTCAGCGTCTTTCTTGACCTTACAACCAAGTTTATCGGGTTTAGATACGTGCCATTCGATGTGAAAATCGACAGTATCAACAGCCAGGCCAAGATTCCGGGAAAACAGGACATGCAGCTAACGGCAATGAAGAACCCGGTGACCGGTGACGACGAGTTGGCCGTTTTAACCAAGCCAACTGGTTTCACCTCCCAGATTCAAGAACTATGCATCACCAGCGCCTTCTCCTATGATGGCTATGGCCTATCAATTGAATTCCCCGGCAAATACGGGGAGTTCTGCCTCTTTGAATACTCAAACTGAATAACGCCTAACCGATTAACGCCTATTCCGTTGCTTTTTCAATCTGAGATTGCGACAATCCAAATAGCTACTCATTGAGCGCCATTAATGAGCGCAGAGAGAGGGAAACAAATGGCCCAGAGTGAACATGTACTGGTAAACCCGGTCACTCAACCAGTCGTCGCAGCCTTTGACGGTGCGCCGAGACTGGCCAGCCTGGCCGGCACCCGACTAGGAATAATTGACGACAGCAAGCGCAACGCCGATGTCCTGCTTGAGGAACTGGCGGAAGTGCTGAAAACCCGCTATGAGATTACCGAGGTCCACTGGCACAGGAAGCCCAGCGCCTCTAAGGCCGCTGACCCGGAAGCCCTGAAGGAACTGGTCTCTAAAGTAGATGCAGTTGTAATCGCGATAGGTGATTGAGGCTCCTGCAGTGCGTGCAGTGTGCACGACGGGATTCACGTGGAAAACGCAGGTATACCTTCAGCAACGATCTGTACCGACCGTTTCATTCCCACCGCCCAGGGAATGGCCAAGATGTGGGGAGCGCCGGACTATCCGACCATTTTCACCCCCCATCCCATAGAGAACATGGACCGACCCGCCCTGAAAGCCAGAGCAGAAGAATTGGCACCATTGGTGGTCCGAGTCCTAACCGGCGAAGGTTAACCGAAAGATCTCAATCAGAAACCCAAAAGGCCCCTGGAATGATCTGTTCCGGGGGCCTTTTTCTTTTAGAGTTATGCCACTTGTCTTAGCCGAGGATTTCTAGATAAAGAGCTTCAGTTTCGGACTCGGGGTCAGTTCCAACGTCATTCGCCAGCAACTCTCTAAACTCATGGTAGGCGGCCACGGCTTTAGCCCTGGTGCCAGTTGCGGCGTAGGCTCGCATCAGGCACCTGTGTGTCCGTTCTCGGTAAGGGTCCAACCTGATGCCTTCCAATGCCGACTCCAAGGTAGTCTGCGGCTCGCTGATCTCCAATTGCATCTCGCCCAAGCAATCCAGTGCTCTGACCAATTGACGATCCAACTTGCCTTGCAAACTCTCCCGCCAAAAACCCTCCACACCTGGCAGAAATGGCCGCCGGGCAATTGAGGCCACTACTGCAGCCGGTCCCAGAGCGTTTATTGCTTCACCGTTTCGCACTGCCGCCTCTGCCTGGTCCAATGCGGAATTACCCGATTCGATGTCGATCCAAGCATCACTGGGCAACCCGAGTTGGTACTGGCCATACTGGCGAGAGAAGGACATACCTCGGTCTTCAAGCCCTTCTGAAGAAAGCATCCCAGCTAGGCGGATGGTCAATGCGCTGATTGCGGCCTTCCCAAGCATCTGACTGCTCATCGGGCCACAAAACCGACGCTAGCTCTTCTTTGGCTACCGGACGGCTTCGTTCGCAGACCAGGTATACAAAAAGCAACCGGTCTTGCTTTCCTCGAAACCGGCGCTCATTGATTACCACTTGGCCGTCCACTTCAACGGCGACCCTGCCTGTGACGTAAACCCTTATGCCCGTTTTCCGCCAAACGTTTGCCAAGATTTCGCCAAAATCAATTTCGTATTATAGCGAGGTATCCAAATCCGAATTCAAACACCTTAGGAGGTTTTATCATGGCTAAGGTAGTTAATTGTCCGTGCGGAGAGAAGATCACCGGTGATAACGACGATGAGTTGGTAAAATTAGTCCAAGAACACGGCAAGGCAGTCCACCAACAAGACGTAAGCCGGGACGATGCTCTGGCGATAGCCCAGCCCGCCGACTAATCTACGAGATTCTCGGTAAACAAAAAACCTGTCCTTATGTCGAAGGGCAGGTTTTTTGTGTTTCCGTTTACGTCGGGGCCTACGCCAGTTCCCGGCGGAGGTCTGGCGGCAGCAGATTGGGAATCGATCCCTCAATAGGGTATGACTCATTACAGGCAGCGCAGTGCAGGCTGCCCGTTATCACATCGTCGCCCTCTTCGGACTCGGAACGCAATTCCAATTCGCCCTTGCACACGGGGCAGGCCAATATCTGCATCAAGTCTTTCTTCATTAATACTCCAATCCAAAGTCCACCGGGTTCCCGAGTCAACGATTAATTCGCTAAGCCAAGGCGTTTTCCAGCAAGCCGTCCAACACGTCTGATAATCCTATCACCACCACCCCGATAACCAAAAGCGCCGTTGTTCCAGTGAGCCTGCTTGTTAACCGCTGCCAACGTGATTCAGGCAATTCTGGCTCTTCAGGGTAACTGTTCTGCCGCATGAAACGCACAACGTAAAACATGTAGAGTGCCAGAACGATCTTGACCACCAGCACTGCCACGTAAGGGCTGGTGATGACGTCTTCAGTGAGCCTTGATACTGACAAGATCACCCCGGTGAGCAGCAACACAGCGATGGCAGTGCTGACCAGACCCCGGAACTCGACCCCAATGGCCCGGCTGGTTTCCGGCGGGAGTCCCCTGGCCTGTTGAATAGCCGGCCGCAGCACCATGAGGTAGAAAATACCACCGCCAACCCAAGAAACCGCCGCCAATGCGTGCCCCCAGCGGATGGCCAATAATATCCAGTCTAAAACGTCCATGGGGTTTTGAGATACAGCGTCAGACCACCACAACGGCAGACTAGGACGTTGCGTCTCCAAGTAGCGCCCGGACCTGTTTGATAATTTTTTCGGCCTCGAGGGTGCTGATATGGGTTGCGACTATGTCGCCATCTTTGTTGATGAAGTAGGTCTTGGGGAAATACTGCAGTTCGTAGGCCTCGGCGATCCGAGCCAAGCGGTCAGTAGCAAAGTTAAATGTCAGTCCAAATTCTTCGATGAAATCCCGTGCGTCTTCCTCAGTATCAATGCCCTGCGGAACGTAGAGGGCTAAGAAACGCACTGGTTCATATTTGAGTTCTTGCCAAGCGGCCTCAAAGGCGGGCATTTCCTCGCGGCATGGCGGGCAACTGGGGTACCAGAAGTTCAGCACCACTGCCTGAGTCTTAACCTCATCAGACAGCCGGAAGGTGTCGCCGTTGAACTGGACAACCTCAAAGTCTCTGGCTGCCTGTCCGGAACTACCGCAAGCAAGCAGAAAGACTAATCCAATCAAGGCCAATGTGATTGCAATATTGCGCCTGAGAGCGGATGGCGCGTGCGGAGTTGGCATGCGTGTTGCTGTAGGGAGATTCATAAACCGTAAATCCATTCTATCTACGGCCTAAAGTCCGGTCAATCTAAGCGTGAGCCTCAAAGTAATTTGATCTATCGCACAGTTATTTCTAATCGCACGTCACGGAACCGACAGACCGATTCCGGTAGATCGTAGCCAGAAAGAAATGACGGGTGGCTCCTCCAGAATTGGCCAGACTCGCAGATTTACTCCGTATCTGCCAGCTAAGCAAATCCGGCGGAGGCATACATACCCTTCCCATCAAGATAAATTCCGATATTCCACCCCTTTACTGAAGGGCTCTAGAAAGCGCCGAAACTTTCTCGGGCCTTTCTTTTTGTTGCCAACGGGCCTTGCCTTCAGGCTAGTTCAGGGTCAAAGTTAGGTGGGCATGATACCGGCCCGTTCTGATAATTGGACCGGCAACAAAAAATAGGAGCAAACGCAATGCGTCTGGAAAACAAAGTGGCCCTAATCAGCGGCGGTGCCCGCGGGATGGGCGCAGTTGAAGCCATGTTATTCGCCAAAGAGGGCGCCAAGGTGGTCATCGGCGACATGTTGGAAGACGAGGGCCGAAAGACAGAGGCCGAGATCAATGAAGCAGGCGGAGAGTGTATCTTCGTGACCTTGGATGTCAGCGATGAAGCCGCCTGGGAGAAGGCTGTTGACGAGGCTGTGTCCCGCTTTGGCAAGCTGGATATCTTGGTCAATAACGCCGGCATCTACCGGGCCCACAACGTTGAAGAGACCTCATCAGAGGAATGGGACCAGATCATGGACATCAACGCCAAGGGTGTGTTCCTGGGGACCAAGTACGCTATCCCGGCCATGCGAAAGGCCGGTGGCGGCTCCATAGTGAATATCTCATCAGTAGCTGGTCTGGTCGGAAGCCGTGTGACATCCGCCTACAACGCCTCTAAGGGCGCGGTGCGCCTGCTGACCAAGTCTACAGCCATCCAGTACGCGGCAGAGGGCATACGGGCCAACTCTGTACATCCTGGGACCATCGAGACGCCCATGACCGAGGGATTCTTGGCCGATGAGACCAAGCGGGCAGACCGCCTAAACCGCACACCGCTAAAGCGACTTGGAAGGCCAGAAGACGTAGCCTACGGAGCCTTATATCTGGCATCAGACGAGTCATCATTCGTCACCGGCTCCGAGCTGGTCATAGACGGCGGTCGGACTGCCGAGTAGGAATTAGCTATTAGCTTTCAGCCCTCACCCTAGCCCTAGCCCTTCCCCATGTGTGGAGAAGGGGACAAGAAAACCAGCTAACAGAAAAGCCCCGATCCTTTGCAAAGGATCGGGGCTTTTGTTGCTTACTGAGGTTGGAGCTATCGGCCCATGGCGTAGGCGTCGCGCCTCGGGTCAGCGCCTCCGTTGCGGCTGCCGGTTTCATGATCGACGTGGATAGCGCATACGCAACCCATCCGATACGTAAAGTCTTCCCAGACCTCTACGTTGTGTCCGCGTCCGCGCAGTTCCTCAATCACATCGGGGTCGATGCGACCTTCCAAACCTACGAATCCGGGGTTGTACGCGTGGGGCCAGAAGGAGTTGGGGAAACCCCAGGTTGAAACGCGGGGCGCTTCAATGGCTTCTTGGGCTTCCATTCCGAACTCAATTACGTTCAAGAACAGCTGAACCATTGACTGGGGCTGGACGTCGCCGCCCGGCGTGCCGAAGGGTAGCAATACTT
>CAVODA010000014.1:0-13620 GCA_963694265.1 Dehalococcoidia bacterium | reverse complement strand
TTGAAGCCTGGGTCGCGATTGCGCCGACCAAGGATTTAACGTAGGGACAACGTGCGCCGACTGAGATGTCGCTGGTCGTGATGGCGATGCCCAACATGCCGGTTCTTGTGCATCGGCCGGTGATGGAAAAAGTATTGAACTCTATGCCTGGGATAACTCCCATGGGTAGCCTCCTCATGCTTCAACTTAAGTTTCTGGGGTTGTCCAACTCGAATATGTTTTAGGATGGTCCGACTTCGCAGACTTCGAGAGCAGTCAGGGCCAGGGTCTTGGTGCACTGCACCATCTCGCTGATTATGACGCAGCTATCGTTTTCACCGCCGTCTTCGCCACCGCTGCCCCGAATCACGGCTGGGCCGTAGAGCAAGCAGGGTATGCCGGCGTTCCACAGATGACAGGTGTCGTCGGCAGTGTAGGAAAATGGGAGCACGGTCCCAATGGCCTTGGGTGGCACGCCGGTCACCACTTGATTATTACGGGCCACAGCATTGACTATCACTGAGTCCTGAGGCACATCCAGTGGGTCCATCACCAGGCTCCGGCTACCCTTGAAGTAGGCCGGGGGCGGTATTTCTATCTCATAGGAGAGTTCGGGGTCTGCGGCCTTTAGCGGGTCCAACGCCCGGCGAATGTCGGCGACGATGCCTTCCACTGTTTGGCCGGGCAAAAAGTGGACGTCCACTATTATGGTGCACAGGTCAGGGATATACGGCGGCTCCACCAACACATAGTCTTCGCCCAATCCGCCCAAGACGCTGCCCACGTTCAGCTTGGGAAGGTCTGGCAGGTCTGCTCGGGGCTGATAGGTAAACTCCACGTTCTGCAGGGCGTTGATTATTTGGGTCATCTTGACCACGGCGTTCACGGTGCCTTCCAGTTGGCGGACGTGGCCGGTTACCCCCGTAGGTGTGGATTGCCATGTGGACGATGCCCGAATGAACGGTGACCAAATTGCCGACGCCAAAGGGTTCGGCGACCACAGCCATGTCGGTACGAAAGCCGGTTTCCATCAAGTAGTGGGTACCAACGCCGCCTTGGGTCTCCCCCACCACGCAGGCGACCACCAGGTCACCCTTCAGCCGGACTCCAGACTGGCGGACGGCCTCAGCGGCCATGATGATGCTGGCCAGGCCGCCCTTCATGTTCTGAATGCCGTGGCAGTAAATATGATCTCCCTCAACTACAGGTGTCTAGGGATCTCGACGCCAGCGGCGCGTCAGCGAGTTAATGTCGGTGTGGCCGTTCAGCATCAGGCTCTGGCCGCCGCCGGTGCCCTCCAGAGTGGCGATGGTCTGGAACCGCCCAGGTTCCACTTCTTGCAGGTCTACTTTGTAGCCGCGCTCGTTAAAGAAGTCGGCCAGGAAGTTGGCCACCGGAGTTTCCTCAAGCTTGAAACTGGGAATCTTAATCAACTCGCTGGCCAGGTCTACGATGGCATTCTCATCAACCTGATTAATGATTTTAGTCTGTGTTGGGTTCATGTTGGTGGTCCCACTCCGTAGTTACGTATCTTCCCCCAAATGCTTGGGAGGCGGGGATGATTAGTTCCATTAAGAAGGCAGCGGCTCCAGTTTGATCGTCCGACCGGTCTTGGCCGACTCCACCATGGCTTCAGTTAACTGGACCAACTTTAGGCCGTGAGCCCCCGACGCAGCCGGGTCTCGGTCTTCTGCGATGGCCTGTTGGAAGTCTTCAATGTTCTTCTTGACCAGGTAGATGAAGTCCGGTTCATAGGCGACTTTGGTGTTCACCGTTTCGCTGGACACACGCAGTTCCCCTTGCAGGCGCGGCCATGAGCCATCGGCCAGTATGACCGTGCCTTCGCTGCCGTAGAGTGCAACATCGTTCTGGAATTCTGGCAGCCGCATACCGCAGCACATGGTCCCAATTGTGCCGCCGTCAAAGCGCAGACACATGGTGGCCAGGTTCTCTAGAGGTCTCTCTGTTGTCTGACCGTCGGTGATTGCGGCCAGCTCCACCACTTGCTGACCCAGCAGGAATTGCAGGTCGTCGATGGCATGGACGCCGATGGTCATCATGGAAAAAGCCCCGCCGACCAACTCTGGTTGGGTCCACCAATCGCGCAGGCCAGCTCTTGGTTCCGGGTGCACGTTGCCCCGTTCTCCCTGTCCGATCTGAGCCTGGGCCAGGGCAACGGTGCCCAGTGTTCCTTCTGCAACCAGCCGCCGTGTTTCAATATGACCGGGGTGGTGGCGCAAGTGCAGGCCAACTCCCACCTTCACGCCCCTGTCTCGGCAGACCTGCAAAACATCTACTCCGTCAGCCATGTTTAACGCCAATGGTTTCTCCACCAGAATATGCTTGCCGGCGACGGCAGCCATCTTGGTGTACTCAACATGCAGGTGGTTGGGCGCCGTGATGTAGACCGCATCGACCCTGGAATCAGACAGAACATCTTCAACCGATGTGTAGGCAATCTTGGCTCCGTGTTTCTCGGCAAAGGCGTCCGCCCGACCCTGGTCTCGGCTTTGCACCGCCACCAACTCCCCGCCGTCCGCCTGGTTGATACCCGGAGCGCCCCTGGAATCGGCATAGTCTCCGGCGCTGATGATTGCCCACCCAATCGACATCGCTTACCCCTCTAAGTATTTATGCGTGGATTATAGAGGAGAGTTTCGAGTAGGCAAGCGGTACCTCGCTGGATTGAACTCTGTATACTCTGTGGAAATCCGCAGTATTTGATCCAAGCTGATAATCAATTAGGTACAAGAGAGGGGATTCAACATGAACGAAGCCCGCAAACCGGTGGCGGTTGTGATTGGAGCAACATCCAAATGGCAGTCAGACGGCCGCAACACAAAATTAGCTCACGGAAAAGAACTGGATGACAGCGATCTGCCCGTTGGCGTGCGTTGGGGCGTTGGTGGCGCCATCGCCCAGAAGTTTTCCCAGGAGGGCTACTTTGTGGTGCTGACTACCCGCACTGCCAGCAATGCAACGGCGTTGGAGGTGGCGATTCAGAAACAGGGCGGCGACAGCATGATTGTTGAGCTTGACCTGGTCTCGACGGACTCCATAGCGAATGCATTCGCCAAGATCAGAGACGAAGCCGGCGACCCTGAAGTCCTGGTCTATAACGCGGGCTATTTGGAGGGACGTGACCTCCCCGCCGACAAGGAATTGCTGGAACACATCCCGGTTGAAATGTTTGAAACAGCGCAACACATTGCCAGCCGCGGGCCGTTCTTGGTGGCCAAGGAAGTTATGCCGTCCATGCGCGAGTCGGGAAAAGGGTCGTTCCTGATTACCAATAACCAGTTTTCTCTGCGCGGGAAGAAGAGATACACCGGCCAGTCTTTGTACTACCCCAGGGTGATGATGCGCACGTTGGCGCAGGTGCTGACCGAGGAATATTCCGAGCATGGTGTGCACGTGGCCAACGTCATCATTGACGGCCTGATTGACTCACCCGGCACCCGGGCTCTGCCGATTGCTCAGGAGCAGCCAGACGTGATTATGAACCCGGTCTCGATTGCCGAGGCTTTCTATTACCTACACAGCCAAGATAAGTCCTGCTGGACCCACGAAATTCAACTGACAGCATTCCCGAACAAGCCGAGCTACTAGGGAGTAAGTGTTAGGTAGTGCTGGCCCTAAGGGCTGCTGATGGTGACTTGGTCTAGGTCTCGGACGGCGCGGACGGGGCCGTTGAAGTGTTTCTTGGCGTCGTCTATCAGTGGCTGTGGCTCGCGGCTGAAGCCGGTGTCCAGGTGGGTCAGAATTAGCTCTCCCACTTCCGCCTGGTCAGCGGAACGGCCTGCATCACCTGACGTCGAGTGACCACGGCTAGCAGCGTGTTCTTTGTCCTCGTCGGTCCGGAGCGCTTCGTGGATGAGCAGTCGTGCCCCTTGGGAGGCTTTGATCAACTCAGGGTTGAACCGGGTGTCTGCTGAGAAAACCACTCCCATTCCGTCGGAGTCCACTCGCCAGCCCACTGAGCTTGCAATGTGGTCGGCGGGGAAGCACACGGCGGTGGTCGTGGGACCGAGACTAATCTTCCGGCCTGGTTCGACCACGTGCCAGCGAATGACCTGACGACCGGCGACATTGGTCACTCCGTCTGGATTAGCGTCACCTATTGAGGGGTTGATATTGCATAGTTTGTTGACCCATATAAGACATTCTTCAGTGAGGTAAACGTCTAGGGGCGGAGCATCTGGCCTGGCGAGTGCCCGGGCCTGTTGAACGTAGACCAAGCCCGACATGTGATCAAAGTGGTGGTGCGACAGAAGCACGGTGTCGAAGCTTTCAACCGGGATTCCCAATTCAAATCCGGAACGAGCCACAGAGTTTCCGGAACTGGCGTCCACTAGCAGCCGTGTGCCGTCATCGCAGTCGTAAACCAGGGCCGTGTGGGCGCTGTTGGTTGATGTGCCTGAGCCAGTGCCAAGAAAGCTGATCTTCATCTCGGGCAATTGATGGTCTCCGTAAAAAAGGATTTAGGCGTAAAGAGTCATAGATAACGGCCCAACGCTGCAACAAGGTAACGTTGGGCCGTTATAGGTTTTAACAGGGGGCGGTCGACTAGCTCTGGTGGGCCTTGAGGAAATCACGCATCTGCGTGAGGGTTGTGGCCATTACACCAGGGTCTTCCTTCCAGGGATAGACCGTGGTCACGGCGTTGGGTGCCAACTCGCCAACTTCGATTGCAACCTCGTACGAGTGTGACGGGGTATTGTCTGGCATGACCATTATCGGCGTTTGACAGGAGCGAACAAAATCACGCGACACACTGTAAACAAAGTCAGGTTCAATGTCGCGGTATAAGTTATTCAGGTAAGCGTCGATCGCGTCCTGACTCACATCAGATCTCTGGGCCATGATCCCGGGTCCCCATTGATTCTGGCCGGAGTCATACATGGAATCACGAAAGTCTTTGTTGCTGCCGACAGGCTGGCAGAGTACGGCAGCCCTGATGCGGTCTGGCGCGCGTTCCATCAGTTTGAGGGCGAACGGTCCACCAATGCAGAAACCAATGAAGCCGAACTGCTTTACTCCGAGGTGGTTCAGCAGGCTAAGTTGGTCGTCAGCGAAGGCCCCCCAAGGGTCTTCAACCTGGACCGGGCCAGTGGATCCGCCACCGGCGTTACGCTGGTCCATGGTTATGCAGCGGAATTCGTCCGAGAGATCCTCGAACACGTTCATAACTTGGCGAGGCCAACCACTGGCCACGGAGTTAAGGCCTCCGCCAGGGGTGACCAGCAACGGAAACCCGGAGCCTTTCTCTTCGTATTGGATGGTGACATCGCCTTTTGTAAATGACGGCATTGTAGGTTCCTTTACATAATTGAATATGGATGGGTCAACGAATTATAGCGGATTCGGTATTGCCAGTGGCGGTGGAGATGGCGACAGTTCCGTGATTTAAGAGACTTCAAGGTTTTAATCAACCTGACGCAGCCAGCAATTACCCCAAGAACAGCGTGTAGGCCCCTCGGCCCGCTTGCTCAACCGTCTGAGCATGGAATATCCGATGGTCTTCAGCTAGCGCCCGTTTCGCAACTTCAATGTTTATTGGCGAGATTTGTTCCATAGCTTCAATCTCAGCCAGGCTAAAATACTCAGCCCGGTCTACTTCAGTCATGTCGGGGTTGGGCTCACCGGACTGAGGCCTGAGCAGCATCACGATGTACAGGCTGTTGCCGCCTTCTGCGTCGTAGCGGTTCCTGATGCCCAAAACGCCTTGGACTGTGGACGTGACACCGGCTTCCTCTTCAACTTCACGGACTACGGCCAGTTCCATGGTTTCATCGTGCTCAACGAACCCGCCTGGAATCTGCCAATTACCGCGGCCTCGTCGCGACAACCGACGGACCAGCAGCAACCGGCCGTCGTTCACAACTGCGCCGCCAACGCCCACGTTATATCCAGTGTTGTATCTGTTTGGTGGTGGCATTCTTTTGCATCTCCCGTTAAAGAAAAAATTACTAAATGATCAATTGCCTTCAGGCTGGGATACTATAAGCTACAGCATAATCCTACTAATCTTTTCTACGAACGTATAAACCAGAATTTTAATCCTGAGTTTTTAACACGGGAGCCATAATAAAGGAGAGCAACTACTCAATGGGCTGGTCCACACACCATCAAACAGGTCTGATCCATTATTCGCCGCAAAACAGCTACCGAGGCTACACTTTATTCACCAACCTTGGCGGTCATCAAACCAATCTCATAGACATGGATGGCCGCGTGTGCCATACGTGGCAATCTGACGAGGGAATCCACTACAGCTATTTATTGCCCAACGGCAATCTGCTGCTTAGAACCGGCGCACCAGGGCAGGAAGTTTCCTTTCTAGACCACCCGGAGCAAGAACTTCTGCCGAGGGGTGGTAGAACCGCATCGGGTGCCATTCTGGAGTTGGACTGGGACAGCAACGTGGTCTGGGCCTACCGCGACCCGTTGCTACACCACGACTTTGAACGCCTGGAGAACGGGAATACATTGGTTCTGGTGTGGGAGAAACTCCCCGAAGAATTGGCGGCTCAAGTGCAAGGCGGTTTCACTGCCGGCACAACCATGGGTCAAATGTTGGGCGACGTTGTGCGTGAAGTAACGCCGAACGGTGACGTTGTCGACGAGTGGCGGTCGTGGGAGCATCTCAGCCTCGAAGAAGATGTGATTTGCCCGCTGGAAGGTCGCCTGGAATGGACCCACCAGAACTGCTTGAACATCACCAAAGACGGCGATCTATTGGTGAGTTTCCGCCAGACCAGCACTGTCGGAATCGTCGATCGGAAGACCCGAGAGTTCAGTTGGAAATGGGGCCCCGGCGACATCTCCCATCAGCATAACCCAACCTATCTGGACAACGGAAACATACTGTTATTCGACAATGGGCCGCACCGGCAAGGCATGAGCCACTCTCGGGTTATTGAGATCAATCCAAGCGATAACCAGATTGCCTGGGAATATAAAGGCGGCCCGCCAATATCTTTTTTCAGCTATCACATTAGTGGCGCAGAGAGACTGCCCAACGGCAACACCCTTATCTGTGAGGGCGCTCCCGGTCGAATCTTTGAGGTCACACCTGCTCAAGAGATTGTCTGGGAGTACATCAACCCGTTTATAAGTGTGAGCGGTGAACATGCCGGTGGCTCCTCATCGGATAACGGCAACTCTTTGTTCCGTGCCCACCGCTACGGCCCGGATCACCCGGCCATCCAGGGCAGAGACCTGGATCCAACTCACTACGCCAACTTGAACCGGCTCTACTGACCGAAATAAAGCCCATCATCACCCGTCAAAAAAGACCCTCGGCCACAATGGCCGAGGGTCTTTCTATCAGCAATCATGCTATTTTGACCTGCGTTTAATTGGGTTCGTTTTGCTTTAAGAAACGGCGCCCGTGCTCTACAACCTCGTCGATATGCTCCTGAGTGTCCTTCCAGGGATAGATGGTCACCTCAGAGTTGGGGGCAAGGTCAGCGACTTCCATTGCGGTACCGTACGGATGGGCGGGCACATCATCGGGTGCGACCAAAATTGGAGTCTTCAGCGAACTCACAAAATCGCGTGTAGCGGTGAAAATAAAGTCGGCGCGGTCAGTGTACATGCTGGTGAGGAAATCATGGATCGTGTCCATTGTGACTTCTGATCGCCTCTCGCAGAGCGGCGGACCCCAAGCCTTGATGTTGTTCTGGTAGAAAAGGTCCGGGTGTTCCGGGCTGAACCCGCTGGGTTGCATCAGCGCCGCGCCGACGATGCGGTCCGACGCCAACCTGAGTAGGTTGTGGATCATTGGCCCGCCGATGCAGAATCCCATGACCAGAAACTTGTCGATGCCGAGTTCGTTCATCAGCCCAAGGTGGTCATCAGAATAGGAATCCCAAGGCCGATCGGTCTCCAGTGGACCGGTCGACTCGCCAGTGGCCGAGTTGCGCAGGTCACCAGCGATACATCGAAAGTCGTCTTTGTACACTGTCATGGGGTTGAACGGCACCGACGTATCCAGCGATTTAATGGTGGCATTGAGACCACCGCCTGGGATGATTAGCAGAGGGAAACCGGAGCCAACCTCTTCGTAATGGATTGAGACATCGCCCTTGGTAAAAAACGGCATAGCAGCGTCCTTCAAATTCCGTGAATTCCAGATTTTAGTTTATGGATATTTCTGGGCCACCGGATTATAGCGGATTAGCTAGCTCCGGTGACTGCTAACTGGGTCCGGGAGTGCAGTTATTCAGCGGTGCTGTAATCTCTGCCTATTTGACGGGCAGTGATTCTAGGTACAGCCAAATGGCGTCCAATTCGTCGTTGGTCATCTGAGTGAAACGGTTCCACGGCATGTACCGAGGGTCCAGCAGATTGCCCCGGGGAGTGTTGCCACTTCGAATGGTGTCGATGAACTGGGACTGGGTCCAAGTTCCAATGTCTCCGCCCCGTGTGATGTCGGGCGCTTTGACACGGTCGTTTCCGGGGACTCGGCTTCCTGACAACCCGTCGCCATGGCAAACGATGCAGGTCGTGGATAGATACTCACCGTATTTAGCCGTGACCCCGACCTCTGGAGATTGTGGCCGCGGCGCTTCATGGTCAATCAATGACGCTGGTATCAGGCCTCCCACGAACGATGCGAGGGTACGACCCAACGGACCCAAACCAGACAGGCCGACTTCATTATCGACCGGCGGGAGGGTTTTCAGGTAGGCGATTATGGCGCCAAGGTCATCATCAGAAATTTTGTTGTACTCTTCTGCCGGCATGATTGTCAGGGCCTGGTTATCCTGGCCGATACCGTGTCGAATCGCCCGAATGTAGTCGTCATCGGTTAACGATCCACCAATGCCGCCGAGCCCTGATGTCAGGTTTGGCGGAGCAATCGTTCCGAACATAGATTCGTCTGAAAAGCCGATGCAGGGCACGTCTTTGCAGTCATCAATGACCGGCCCAGCTAAGTTTTGGCCGTGGCATACCTGGCAAACGCCAATAGCTTCTACGTAGTGTTTCCCACGGGCGACACTGGCAGTATCGGTAGGAATCGCTGCCGATGCTATCGCGACATCGTAGGTATGGTTCACCTTTCGGGAGCCTACAAAAAATAGTACGACAATCAGCAGCACAGCCACTACAACCAACCCACCGCCAATAACGCTGAACCATTTCAAAAATTTTCGCATTTAAGATGATCCTTCAGTAATTTCCGAGCACCGCACAAACGGCCAGTCGAGTATATCAGTGGAGAAATAATTTCAACGACGATCCGCGCCCATTTAGCCAAGCCCAAATGCTAGAGACCCTGGCGTCTTCCTGGAGCTAAACTGACCGGACTTCACCAGTTGGCAGTTGACCTAGCCGGACTCGGGTCTGACCCGACCTTCGCCGACCTGACCGGGGCCGACCTGAAAGACGCCATACTGACCGGTGTTATCGGTGCGGACTTTACTGGTGCTTTAAATGTCCTGGATTAATACATCAAAGATTTGGAATAGTCGAACCGAACCCGATGAACCAATTGCCAGGCGGGGGACCGAGCTTTAAAACTGGTTGTTGGGGTGACTCCGTGTCAGTTCGATTCTGACATTCGGCACCACAAATCTAGCCGTGAAAAAGTTCGTGACCATTTGGTCCAAAACAAAGCCCCCGACCATCATGGTCGGGGGCTTATTCTTAGCCGAAATCAGGTGACTTCGAAGCTGAAAATTGTCTGGCGGGAGTGCGAGGGAGTCGAACCCACCTACCCCGCTCGTCACGAGGCATAACGGATTTGAAGTCCGTAGGGGCCACCGGGCCCCATCCACTCCCATAATTAAGAGGGTTGCGCCGTGTCTAATCTGACGATTTTTCACGGTCGCAAACAAAAGACGCCGCCGAGCGGCGGCGCCTAAGTTATCTGCTTTCTAACTAAAAGAGAGGCTAGCTCGCGAGTACGGACTCTACCTTCTTTTTGAGTGCGCCCTTGGGCACTGCACCCACAATCTGATCCACGGGCTGCCCATCTTTGAAGAAGAGCAAGGCCGGGATGCTACGAATGCCGTACTGCATCGCAGTATTGGGGCTGGCGTCCACGTCCAATTTAACCACGGTCAATTGGCCGTCAAAGTCTACAGCCATGTCATGCACAGCGGGAGCAATCATTTTGCACGGGCCACACCATTCAGCCCAGAAGTCCACCATGACCGGTGTCTCCGATTCTAGTACTAGCTTTTGCCACGTGTCGTCGTTTACCTCAATCGGTTCTGCCATTTCCATCCTCCGGAATCTGTTACGCATTTTTCATACGCAATATCTTGGATGCGTTTTGCTTGTTTTGGGTTCACCCGAAGGTGAATCCGCCAGACCGGGCTAATCAACAGGTACCAATCTGCTTTGGCATCAGTTTACTGGCCGCATAGATGAAGGTCAACTGACAAGAGTCCCAATTAACCCCCGTCTGATATTCGCTTTGATGTTGACTACCGTTTGATTGCGGTCTTGATTCATTGTCCAGACAGGTCAGGCACAAGCTGAGCCTGCGAATTTGGTTGCACTCCTTGGTTTCTTATCCTCGTTGGCTTATAGTAAATAGGAATTTATGGAGATAGCAGAGCGCATCAAACAGCAGGGAGACCGTGCCACCCTAACACTTACCTCATGGGGTAGGTTGGGCGAAGCTATGGCTGAATTTGACGGACAGAACGTGTTCGTGGCTGGTGGCATACCCGGAGAACGAGTGGTAGTGGAGGTGGTTAAAGTCCACCGAAAGTACGTTTCCGCCAAGGTTGTACAGGTGCTTGAGGCCTCGCCAGACCGGGTGGAGCCTCCCTGTCCCTACTACGGAGAATGCACCGGCTGCCAATGGCAACACCTGTCTTACGACGCTCAGTTGCGGATCAAACGCGAGAAAGTGTTCGACGCTCTGCAACGCGTTGGTGACCTGGTCAACCCCAATGTGGTGGCAGTGAACCCATCCACGGACCAGTACGGCTACCGGAACCATGCCCGCTTCACTATCAATAAAGAAGGCTCGCTGGGGTTTGTTAACCGCGAGACCCGCCAGTTTGTTCGCATCGAGAAATGTCTCCTGATGCACGACGGCGTCAACACCCTGTTGGAAGACCTACAGGATAATTGCGCCGAGACCACCCAGTTGTCCATACGGGCCGGGAAGTACTCCGGCGATTTTTTGATTCAGCCGTACCTGGTCCATCCGAACATCAGCGTTATGACCGGACAGAAACGGTACACGGAATCCATCGACGGACAGGACTTCCTGGTTTCATCACCATCGTTCTTCCAGGTTAACGTTGACCAAGCCGCCGCCGCTGCCAACGTGGTTAAGGACCGACTGCAGCTCACCGACAATGATGTGTTGCTGGATGCCTACACCGGCGTTGGCACTTTTGCCATCATGCTGGCCCCGTTTGTGAAGAAAGTGATCGCCGTGGAGGAATCGTCCGCTGCAGTGGCCGATGCCAAGCAGAACGCCGGAGACCTGGATAATCTCTTTTTCGTGTTGGGCCGGACAGAAGATGTCCTCAGAACCCTGCCGGAAGCCCCCGACGTTGTGGTGCTTGACCCGCCCCGCTCTGGCTGCCAGATTCGGGCGCTAGAAAGCCTGATTGAGATGGCACCATCTCGTGTGGCCTATATCTCCTGCGACGCCGAGACGTTGGGTCGAGACCTCAAAGTCTTGTGCCAGGGCGGCTACAAGTTAGATGAAGTAGCTCCGCTGGACATGTTCCCCCAGACCCACCACGTCGAATGTGTTGCTCTGCTCTCCCGCGGGCATCAAGAAATGGGCGTGGCCGAGCTTGTCTTAGAGGCCGAGTCAGAATCATCTGATGTAACTACCGGGCAGGACACTCCGGGTATCACACTAGCTTCGGCATCGCCTCGACGACAGGAATTGATGGATATCCTGGGATTGTCGTTCGCAGTCAATCCGGCTGATCTCTCTGAAGATCCGATTGAGGGAGAGACCCCAGTGGAAATGGTGCAGCGGTTGTCTCTGGAAAAAGCGCAGGCAGTGGCCGCCAACCTGAATTCCGGGTTGGTTATCGGCGCTGATAGCACGGTAGTGTTTCAGGGTCAGGCCGTGGGCAAACCAGTCGACGACGACGATGCGCGCCGGATGCTGCACGAACTCAGTGGCACCACGCACTACGTTTCAACTGGATTATCAGTAGTGGATGCGGCGTCGGGGCGTTCCATAAGCGACGCCATGACCAGCCAGATCACCCTGCGCCACCTAACCGACCAGGAGATCGACTCTTCAATCGCATCTGGCGTTCCCAGAGACAAAGCCGGAGCCTACGCTGTCCAGGATACTGAACTGCGACCAGCCGCCGATTGGGAAGGCTGTTACAACAACATAGTGGGCCTGCCAGTCTGCCGATTAGTGGAGATGCTACAGGAACTGGGCTATCAATTCCCCGAGGGCTGGTCTGTGCCCGACGAGATTGCCTGCGACGATGAATGTCCTACTGGAAGGGAGGGGAACCCACGCCAGGGAGAGGGAACCCCATGAACTTCATGGGCATGGGCGTTCCGGAACTGGGTGTTATCTTTCTGGTTGCCTTTCTTGTGCTGGGGCCAGCCCGCGCCATCGACATGGCTAAAAACGCGGGCAAAGTCTTAGGGGATTTGCGGCGGTCGTTCGGTGATGTGACCAGCGCAATGACCGTTGAGACTATGGAGCAGCCCTCCCGGTCGGCAACCGTTCAAGACCAGAAGCCAGACCCTCAATTAGCGCCGCTACCGGGCGTTCCTATGCTCCCCGAAATTCCCCCAGAAGACGAAGACATAGATCAGCCTGACGAGGCCCCCGTGCTTGAGGCTGGAGATCAAGACAAGGCTGAGACCGAGAGCGGGACCGAAGACAAGGGATGAGGTCGCGGGAACAGACCCTGATGCAGCATCTGGGTGAGCTGCGGCGTAGGGTTTTCATCTGTGTGATTGCCCTGTTGGTGGGCAGCGCCGTTTCGTTTGTCTTCTTTGAGCAGATCATAGAGGTATTGGTTCGGCCTGCCAAAGACCTGGGTTTGGGCACCGGCGGCGAACTGATCTACACAGAGGTTACCGAACTTCTAACCACCGCCATCAAGGTCTCGTTCGTTTCCGGGCTGGTCCTGGCATCCCCTATAATCCTGTTCCAGGTTGTGATGTTCATAGCTCCGGGGTTAACCGGACGTGAGAAGCGCTACCTCTTTGGCTTCATGCCCGCGGTGCTGCTGGCTTTCGCGGGTGGTGTAGCCTTTGCCTACTACGTGTTGACTCCTCCGGCCCTGCACTTCCTTCTGACCTTTGGTGGTGATGTGGCAGTGCCGTTGATCCGGATCAGCAATATCATCAACCTAATGATTCGGCTATTATTCTGGATGGGTCTGGCGTTTGAGACGCCACTGGTGATGTACTTACTGGCCCAATTGGGCATCGTCACGGCCGGGTCTTTGGCACGGTTCCGGCGTTACTGGGTAGTGGTGGCGTTCGTCTTGGCGGCGATAATCACGCCAACTGTGGACCCGGTAAACCAGGCATTGGTCGCTGGGCCACTGTTGGTGCTGTACGAAGTTGGTATCCTCTTGGCTCGAATTTCCGGACGCAGCCGAAAAAAGTCCAATGCCATAGAATCCGCTTAACACCGGTTTAGACTTACAAAAAAATAGACCAGCCATC